>NZ_JAKKFF010000469.1 GCF_022229015.1 Micromonospora foliorum | reverse complement strand
CACGGCCGGCACCTCCTTGGGCGCGTCCGAATCGTCGTCGAAGGCCGAGCCCTGGCCACCGCCGAGCAGCGCGGCGGCACCCCCACCGACCGGCCGCTGCCGGGGCGCGTCCGACCCGGCAAGGGCAGCCGGGGTACGCGGCTCCAGCCCGCGACCCGACGAGCCGAGCGGGCGGTCCAGGGAGGCGAGCAGCGCGTCCCGGCCGGCCCGGATCGGATCGCGGCCAGGGCGCGGGTGCTCGGACGCGGCAGGCAACCCGTGCCCGCCACGACTCGGCTCGCCACGCGACGGACCGGGCAGGGCGTGCCCGGTCCGTTCCGGTGCCGGCTCCTGGCCGAGGATCGGCGTGGGCCGCTCGGCGCACAGGTACTGCGCCATGTCGTCGTGCGGCGTGACCACCTGCCGGGCCTTGTCCATGTCCCAGATGGCCTGCGCGGTGGCCTTGCCGGACGGCCAGGTGGCGATGATCCGCCAGGTGCCGTCGTCGCGCCGGTAGGCGTCCCAGGAGATCTTCTCGGTGTCGATGCCGTGCTGACTCAGCCGACCGTTGACCACCTCGGCGAGCGGGGTGGGCTTCTCCGCACCCTTGAGGCGGGTGCGACGGGCGTGCTGGGCGAGCATCGCCCGCTCCTGGAGCACCGGGCCGGCATAGCGCAGCACCCGGTCGACCGGCACCCCGGCGATGCGGGCGACATCCTCGGCGGACTCACCGGAGCGGATGCGGGCCTGGATGTCCCGGGGGGACAGTGAGGGAATCGGATCGACGGTGGTCGGTGCCACCGCGAGCGGCGGGGCACCCGGCTCGGGGTGCATCACGCCGGCGATGCGTTCGTCGATCGGCAGGGCGAGGAGTCGCCCCACCTCGTCGGCGAGCACCAGGGCCTGGCCGTCCTCGGAGAGGGCGACGAAGCGTACTGGGCGCATAGCGTTGCCTCCGTCCCGCTTCGCTGACCGCACGCCACGAGTCGGCCACCCAGGCGTCTCGGACCACCGTACGCGCATCTGCCTCAGGGTGGGGGAAGCGACACCCCGCATGTCGTGACTGAGCTGCGGCGATGATCACGGTCGGTGTCCGTGGAGGCCCCAACGGACACCGACCGTGACGAACGTCAGAGTCGCTCGACCACGTAGTCGATGGACGCGGTCAGCGCCTCGACATCGGCCGGCTCGACGGCCGGGAACAGCGCCACCCGCAGCTGGTTGCGACCGAGCTTGCGGTAGGGCTCGGTGTCCACGATGCCGTTGGCGCGCAGCGCCTTGGCGATCGCCGTGGCGTCCACCCCGTCGGCGAAGTCGATGGTGGCGACCACGTTGGAGCGCAGCGCCGGGTCGGTGACGAACGGGGTGGCCACGCTGGACCGCTCGGCCCAGCCGTAGACCGCGGCGGCGCTCTCGGCGGTGCGCTTCGCCGCCCAGGCCAGACCGCCCTGCGCGTTCATCCAGTCGGTCTGCTCGGCGGCCAGGAAGATGGTGGCCAGCGCCGGCGTGTTGTAGGTCTGCTCCAGCCGCGAGTTGTCGATCGCGGTGACCAGGTCGAGGAAGGCGGGGATGTAGCGCCCGGACGCCTTGATCTCGGCGGCCCGGTCCAGTGCGGCCGGCGACATCAGGGCCAGCCAGAGACCGCCGTCGGAGCCGAAGCACTTCTGCGGGGCGAAGTAGTAGACGTCGGTCTCGCCGACGTTGACCTCCAGGCCACCCGCGCCGGAGGTCGCGTCGACAAGCAGCAGCGCGCCCTCGTCGGCCCCGGCCACCCGGCTGATCGGGACGGCCACACCGGTCGAGGTCTCGTTCTGCGGCGTCGCGTACGCGTCCACGCCGGACTCGGCGACCAGCGCCGGCGCGCTGCCCGCGTCGGCCTTGCGGACGGTCGGCTCACCCAGGAACGGAGCGTCCTTGACCGACTTGGCGAACTTGGCGCCGAACTCGCCGAAGCTGGCGAACTGGGCCCGGTCGCGAATCAGGCCGAAGGTGGCGACCTCCCAGAACGCGGTGGTGCCACCGTTGCCGATCACCACCTCGTAGCCCTCGGGCAGCGAGAAGAACTCGGCGATGCCGGAGCGCAGCCGGGCCACCTGGTCACGGACCGTCTTCTGCCGGTGCGAGGTGCCGAGATAGGTGGTCGCGACCTCGGCGAGAGCGGACACCGCCGCCGGGCGGACCTTGGACGGGCCGCAGCCGAAACGTCCGTCGGCGGGCTTGATCTCATCGGGAATCCGGATGATCGGTGCGTCAGCCACGGTCTTGAAGATCCTTCCGCAAGGGCGAGGGCGGGCCCGGCGACACTGCCGGCCCTCATCCTCGCACCCGGGCCGGACGGCGATGGGCGGGGTCCCGGCGGTCGGTCTGAGTCCTTCGCCACAGTCGGCTCCGGTCACCGACGAGAAGGGCCCCTCCTCGACGCCCGGCGTCGAGGAGGGGCCCTTGCCTACCGCTCAGACGCCGTGCGGGATGGCCGCCCAGCCCTCGACCTCGGACGGCTTGCGGGACTCCGGGCCCATGTAGCGGGCGGACGGACGGACCAGCCGCTGCAGGCGCTTCTGCTCCAGGATGTGCGCGCTCCAGCCACCCATCCGTGCGCAGGTGAACATCGAGGTGAACATGTGCGCCGGCACCTCGGCGAAGTCGAGTACGACGGCCGACCAGAACTCGACGTTGGTGGCCAGCACCCGGTCCGGGCGGCGGGCCTGAAGCTCGGCGAGGGCCGCCTTCTCCAGCGCCTCGGCGATCTCGAAGCGCGGCGCGCCCAGTTCCTTGGCCGTGCGCCGGAGCACGCGGGCGCGCGGGTCCTCGGCACGGTAGACACGGTGGCCGAAGCCCATCAACCGCTCGCCGCGGTCGAGGACGCCCTTGACGTAGCCCTCCGCGTCGCCGCTGCGCTCCACCGCCTCCAGCATGCTGAGCACCCGGGACGGGGCGCCGCCGTGCAGCGGGCCGGAGAGGGCGCCGATGCCCGACGAGATGCAGGCCGCCGCGTCCGCCCCGGTGGAGGCGACGATGCGAGCGGTGAAGGTGGACGCGTTCAGGCCGTGCTCGGCGGCCGAGATGAAGTACGCGTCGACGGCCTTGACGTGCCGTGGGTCGGGCTCGCCGCGCCAGCGCTTCATGAACCGCTCGACGATGGTCTGCGCCTTGTCGATCTCCTTCTGTGGCACCGCCGGCAGGCCGAGGCCGCGGGCGGACTGGGCGACGAAGGAGAGCGCGGTCACCGACACCCGGGCGAGATCCTCCCGGGCCCGCTCGTCGGAGATGTCCAGCAGTTGGTTGAGCCCCCAGTACGGGGCCAGCATGGCGACCGCGGACTGCACGTCGACGCGGATGTCACCGGAGTGCACCGGCACCGGGAACGGCTCCGCCGGCGGCAGGCCCGGCCCGAACCGGCCGTCGACCAGCAGTGCCCACACGTTGCCGAACGACACCTGGCCGATCAGATCCTCGATGTCGACTCCGCGATAGCGCAGCGCGCCGCCCTCACGGTCAGGTTCGGCGATCTCGGTCTCGAAGGCGACGACGCCCTCCAGCCCGGGTTTGAAATCGGCCATGTCGCTCTCCTGGATCTGGTCGGTGCGCCCGATCGCTCATCCGGCCCGATCGGCCGAGCGCCTTAGGCGACCCTCAGGGATGTGTTCGGAACATACTGCCTGCTGAGTAAGGGATACGCGACCCGCTGCGACTGTGCTGCACGCGACATCCCCGGGCGCGCATTCTCCGCCCCGCTCAGTGAGACTGGGGCAGGGCGGGCTGGTCAGCGCGGGAGGGTGCTGGCGGGGCCCCCGAGAAGGAGTGGGCACGTGACGGGCGACACACCCGCCCCGGCCGCGATGCGTAACGAGTACGCCGCGGACCTGGGCCTGACCGAGGCTGACCTGGCCGTCGACTGGCACACCCAGTTCGACAGGTGGTTCGCCGACGCGGTGGCCTTCGGGCTACCCGAACCGAACGCCATGGTGGTGGGCACCGCCGACCCGGCCGGCCGGCCGAGCGGGCGGACGGTGCTGCTGAAGGGGTACGACCCGGAGGGCTTCGTCTTCTTCACCAACCACCTGTCGCGCAAGGGCGTCGAGGCGACCGCCAACCCGTACGCCAGTCTGGTCTTTCCGTGGTTTCCCATGCAGCGGCAGGTGGTGGTCGCCGGGCGGGTCGCGCACGTCGACCGCGCGACGAGCGAGGCGTACTTCGCCAGCCGGCCGCGCGGCTCCCAACTGGGCGCCTGGGCCAGCCCACAGTCCCAGGTCGTGTCGGGCCGGGCGGCGCTGGAGCAGCGGTACCAGGAGGCGGCCGAGCGGTTCGCCGACCAGGCCGAGATCCCGACCCCGTCGCACTGGGGCGGGCTGCGGGTCCAGCCCGAGTCGGTGGAGTTCTGGCAGGGTCGGGCCGGCCGGTTGCACGACCGGCTCCGCTTCCGTCGCCGGGACGAGGGTGACTGGATCGTCGAGCGGCTGGCGCCGTGACGGGTGTGCAGGAGACCCGGCCGCGCGCAGCGCGCCGCTGGGCGATCGACGTGCGGCCGCTGCGGGTCCCGGCCTACCGCCGGCTCTGGCTCGGCAACACCGTGGCGATGTTCGGCTTCCAGTTCACCGCCGTCGCGGTGCCGGTGGAGATGTACGCCCTGACCCGGGACTCGTTCTGGGTGGGCCTGCTGGGGGTCGCTGCCTTCGTACCGTTGCTGGTCTTCGGGCTCTGGGGCGGCGCGGTCGCCGACGCCCGCGACCGGCGTGCGGTGCTGCTCGGCGGCTCATTGTTGCTCTGGGCATCCACCCTCGGTCTGCTGGTCCAGGCGCTGCTGAACGTGGGCAGTCCCGTGCTGCTGCTGGCGTTGATGGCGTTGCAGTCGGTGGCCTTCGCGATCAGCTCGCCGGCCCGCAGCGCCATGCTGCCCCGGCTGGTGCCGGAAGACCTGGTGGCGTCCGCCACCACCCTGAACTACACGACCTTCACCGCCGCCTCGGTCGCCGGCCCGCTCGCCGCCGGCCTCATCCTCTCCGCGTCGCCGGACACCACGGTGGTCCTGCCGATCGCGTACGGGTTGGACGCGGTGCTGTTCACCGCGATGCTCTGGGCCGCGCTGCGGCTGCCCTCGCTCCCGCCCGAGCCCACCGAAGACGGCCAGGCCCGACGTGCCGGCCTGGCCAGCGTCGTCGACGGGTTCCGCTACCTGGCCACCACCCCGGTACTGATGCTGTCCTTCGGGGTGGACCTGATCGCGATGATCCTCGCCATGCCACGGGCCCTCTTTCCGGAGATCGCGCACGAGCGGTTCGGCGGCGGTGGCGCGGTCGGTCTGCTCTACAGCGCCATCGCGATCGGCTCGATGATCGGTGGGCTGACCTCCGGCTGGATCGGCCGGCTCCGCCGGCAGGGGCTCGGCCTGGTGCTCGCGGTGGTCGGCTGGGGCCTGGCGATCGCCGCGGCGGGCCTGGCCCACCAGCTCTGGCTGATGGTCGTGCTGCTGGCCGTGGCCGGCGCCGCCGACCTGATCAGCGCGGTGCTGCGTCAGTCGATGCTGCTGGTCTACGCACCGGACCGGATGCGCGGCCGGCTCCAGGGCGTCAACACGGTCGTGGTGGCGGGTGGCCCACGCCTGGGTGACCTGCGCGCCGGCACCATGGCCGCCGGGTTCGGCGGCGGGGTGGCCTGGGTGGCCGGTGGGCTCGCCTCGGCGGTGCTCGTGGTGGTGCTCGCGGTCGCGTTCCCCGCGCTGCTGCGCTACCGGGCGGCGACGGCGTCGAGCGACGACCGGACCTGACCGGTTAGGGTCGCCGGCATGGAAAGCCCCGATCAGCGCCCGTTCTCCGGCGCCCAGTGGACCATCTCTGCCGCCGGTCACGAGGCCGTCATCGTGGAGGTCGGCGGTGGGCTCCGGACGTACCGGCACGACGGTGTCGACCTGCTCGACGGGTACCAGACCGACGAGGTCTGCCCCGGTTGCACCGGGCAGGTGCTGGCACCCTGGCCGAACCGGATCCGCGACGGTCGCTACCCGTTCGGTGGGCGGACGCACCAGCTCGCACTGACCGAGCCGGACCGGCACGTGGCCATCCACGGGCTGGTCAACTGGGCGCCGTGGCAGCTGCTGGAGCAGTCGGCGGACGCCGTGACGGTCGGCTACGACCTGCCGCCGCAGCCCGGCTACCCGTGGCCGCTGCGGCTGCGCAGCCGCTGGAGCGTCGACGCGGACGGGCTGCGTGCCGAGCACGAGGTGGCGAACATCGGCGAGGAGTTGGCACCGTTCGGCTTCTCCGTGCACCCGTACCTGCAACTGCCGGGTGTCGCGGTGGACGACCTGGTGCTGCGGCTGCCCACCCGGAGCCGGGTGCTGGTGGACGGTCGGCTGCTGCCGGTGGGGGTGACCCCGGTGGCCGGCACCGAGTACGACTGGACCAGCCCCCGCCGGATCGGCGCGGCCGTCCTGGACTCCTGCTTCGGCGACGTGATCCGGGACGCCGACGGCGGTTCGTCGGTGAGCCTCTCCGCGCCGGACGGTGCGGCCGGGGTGAGCATCTGGGCGGATGCCGAGTTCGGCTGGTGGCAGGTGTTCACCGGGGACGCCCTCACCGGCGAGCGGCACCGCCGCTCGGTGGCGGTCGAGCCGATGACCTGCCCACCGGACGCGTTCCGGTCGGGCAAGGATCTGCTCACCCTCAAGCCCGGCACGACCTGGCGGGGTGCCTGGGGCATCCGCCCCGGAGCCTGATGGAGTTCGCCGAGGTCGTCCGCCGTCGGCGGATGGTGCGCAACTACGACCCGGACCGCCCGGTCCCGCCCGACGTGGTGGACCGGCTGCTCGACCACGCGGTCCGCGCGCCGTCGGCCGGCTTCGCCCAGGGCTGGGGCTTCCTGGTCGTGGAGGAGCCGGCCGACCGGGAACGGTTCTGGGCCGCCACCACCCCCGACGGCGGTGGACGGGAGCGCTGGCTCGCGGGCATGCGCCGAGCACCCCTGATCGTGGTGCCGCACGCCAACGAGTCGGCCTACCTGCGGCGGTACGCGGAACCCGACAAGGGCTGGACGGATCAGTCCACGGACCGGTGGCCGGTGCCGTACTGGCACGTGGACGCCGGCTTCGCGGCGTTGCTGATGTTGCTCACCGCCGTGGACGAGGGGCTGGGCGCGTGCTTCTTCGGCATTCCGCCGCAGCGGCTGGCCGCCTACCGGGACGCGTTCGGCGTGCCGACGGAGTATCAACCCATCGGTGCCGTCACAATCGGTTACCGGGCGGCCGACCATCGGTCACCATCGTTGCGCCGTGGGCGTCGCCCGATGGACGAGGTCGTACGGCGCGGCCGGTGGAACTGAGGCCGACGTCCCGTTCGTCCGGTTGAAGAACGGACGAGCGATAGCGAAACTGACATCAGGGAGCAGAACGCAGCGTGCGCTGGGCGGCTAGGCTGGCACGGTCATCGGTGCCGCGCCGCGCGGTGCCCGCCGCGGCCCGGCTCGGCGCCGTCGGTCGGCCCGGCCACGGGGAGGGGAGCGTGCCGTCGTGATCTTCAGAGCGGTCCGGGACGGGCGTCCCTATCCGGAGCACAATCTGACGCTCAAGCAGTGGGCGGAGATCCCGCCGCGGCCACTGCGCCTGGATCAGATGATCACCACCAAGCGCGAGTTGGCGCTGGACAAACTGCTCGCCGAGGATTCCACCTTCTACGGTGACCTCTTCCCGCACGTTGTGCAGTGGAACGGCGGGCTCTACCTGGAGGACGGGCTGCACCGGGCGCTGCGCGCCGCCCTGCAGCAACGCAACCAGATCCACGCGCGGGTGCTGGTGCTCTCCGAGCCCATCGAGTGACGAGCCCTTCTGTCGCCCGCTGAGTCTTCGTTAGGGTGGCGTCCATGACCGCTCCGCTGGACCTGCTCGACCTGGACCCGTCGCTCAGCGAGGAGGAGCGGCAGATCCGTGACGTCGTCCGCCAGCTCGTCGACGACCGGGTGCGGCCACACGTCGCCGACTGGTACGAGGACGGCCGGGCGCCCGCCCGGGAGCTGGCCCGGGAGTTCGGCAAGCTCGGTCTGCTCGGCATGCACCTGACCGGCTACGGCTGCGCCGGCGCCTCCGCCGTCGCCTACGGGCTGGCCTGCCAGGAGCTGGAAGCCGGCGACTCCGGCCTCCGCTCCCTGGTCTCCGTGCAGGGATCGCTCGCCATGTACGCCATCTGGCGCTACGGCAGCGAGGAGCAGAAGCAACGCTGGCTGCCGCCTATGGCCACCGGTGAGGCGATCGGCTGCTTCGGCCTGACCGAGCCGGACCACGGCTCCGACCCCGCCTCGATGGCCACCCGGGCGCGCCGCGACGGCGACGACTGGCTGCTCACCGGCGGGAAAATGTGGATCACCAACGCCCCGATCGCGGACGTCGCGGTGATCTGGGCGCGCACCGACGACGGCGTGCGGGGTTTCGCCGTACCAATGGACACGCCCGGCGTCACGGCCCGGGAGATCCGCCGCAAGATGTCGCTGCGCGCGTCGGTGACCGGCGAGATCGTGCTCGACGACGTCCGGCTCCCGGCCGACGCCCAACTGCCCGAGGCGGTCGGGCTCAAGGCGCCGCTGAGCTGCCTCACCGAGGCCCGCTACGGCATCGTCTGGGGCGCGGTCGGCGCGGCCCGCGACTGCCTGGAGACCACCCTGGCGTACGCGACCACCCGCACCCAGTTCGGTCGCCCGCTGGCCGGGTTCCAGCTCACCCAGGCGAAGCTCGCCGACATGGCCGTCGAGTTGGTGAAGGGGCAACTGCTCGCGCTGCACCTGGGCCGGCTCGCCGACGCCCGGCGGCTGCGGCCCGAGCAGGTCAGCGTGGGCAAACTGAACAACGTGCGGGAAGCCCTGGCCATCGCCCGGCAGTGCCGCACCATCCTCGGCGCCAACGGCGTCTCCGGCGAATACCCGGTCATGCGGCACGCCAACAACCTGGAGAGCGTGCTGACGTACGAGGGCACCTCCGAAATCCACCAACTGGTCGTCGGGCAGCGGCTCACCGGGCTCTCGGCGTTCGCCTGACCTGCTCCTTTGTCGCTTCCTGGCGCTCGCCGCGCGACTGTCGTAACGGGGCCGTACCGTCATTGACAGACGACGTGTCTGACGAGGACGGTGAGGGTGATGGCCCGCGACGCTGGCAGCAACGAGCCCACGAGGGAGTTCCCCGGTTACCCGACCGGTGACGATCTCAAGGCGCGGTCGAGCGCGACACCCGAGTGGAGCACGGACACGCCGGGTGACCCCGGTGGGCCTGCTGGTCCCGCTGGTCCCGCTGCTCCTGGTGGCCCCGGCGGGCCGGGTGGCCCGACGAGCGGTGGCGACGGCCCCGGCGGTGGCGGTGGCGGTGGGGCGGCCCGCGGGCTGCTTCTGCTGCTCGGCGCCGCCGCGCTGGCCGTGGTCGTGCTGCTCGGCATCCAGGCGACCGGCATCCTGCCGGAGTTCCGCAACCCGTTCGCCAAGGAGCAGACCGACCGCAGTCAGCCACCGCTGCTGAAGTCGATCCAGGACCTCAGCCGCTACGTGGCCGCCGAAGGCAACTTCCAGGTCGTGGTCGACACGCAGAACGACCGGCGCAACGTTCCGGACTTCCTGCTCAACGAGCGCACCCTGTTCGTCGGGGCCGGCAGCGTCGAGGCGTACGTCGACTTCACCAAGATCGGTGAGGGTGCCGTCGTCCAGTCCGCCGACGGCAAGTCCGTCGAGATCAAGCTGCCCGCACCGCAGCTCGGCGAGACCAACCTCGACATGGAGAAGAGCTACGTCTTCGCCGAGCAGCGCGGTCTGCTCAACCGACTCGGTGACCTGGTCGGCAACGACCCCAACCGGCAGCAGCAGGTCTACCAGCTCGCCGAGGACCGGATCACCGCCGCCGCGCGGGACAGCGGGCTCTCCGCCCGAGCCGAGGAGAACACCCGCAAGATGCTGGAGGGGCTGCTCCGCTCCCTCGGCTACCAGCAGATCACGGTCACCTACATAGCCGCCTGACCTGCCCCCCCCGTACGCCGAAGCGCCCGCACCGACTCTCGTCGGAGCGGGCGCTTCCGTCTTGCCCCTCGATTCCCGTGCTGCCCCTTTGCCCTCGGCACCGTCTGGGCAGTGCGCACCCTCGGCCCTGTTGCACGTCGTTGTGTTGTCGATGAGCCCTCGGCGGAGCCCGGCGCCTGGGGGAGCCCAGCGCCTGGGGGGAGCCGGACGAGAGGGCCTGTGCGCGCGGATGGGGCGAGGAACGGCAGCCAAGGGTCCGGAGGCCCTCCGCGTAGGCGCGCGGCTGGTTCGCCGGATATGAGGCATCGCCGTGGCGGCGGACCGAGCAACCTTGGACAGTTTCCGTTAGCAGCTGACGGAAACTGTCCAAGATCTGCGATTACGTCAGGTGCGCGGGGCGGGTCAGTGTCCGGTGGAGGCGAGGTAGCGGTCCTCGTTCGGCATCAGCACCCACAGGATCAGGTAGACGATCACCTGCGTGCCGGGCAGCAGCAGCGACAGCAGGAACAGCAGCCGGACCATTCCGGCCGACATGCCGAACCGCCGCCCGAGACCGGCGCAGACACCGGCGATCATGCGCCCCTCGCGGGGCCGGACCAGTTTGCGACTCATCGTCGTACTCCCACTCTGCGGCGGTGCGCCGCGTCTGCAATCCACGGTAGAAAGGGATGGCCACCTCGCCCTCGGTCCCGAGGAGGAGCGGCAACCCGTGGACCCGTAGGTGCTTTACCCGGGCCACCCCCCGCTGACGCCTCCCAGAACCCCCGCCCGTCGGCCCGCGCCGCCTGCCGACCCCACTCGCCCCCGGCCCGCCCGCGCCCCCGCACCCGTACCCGCGCGCCAACGTCCGCGCCCGCGCCCACCCGCCCACACTCGCCCACCCACGCCCCCGCCCGCCGCCTACCTTCCGGTCTTCCGCGTCCGCGGCAGGTAGATCGGAAGAGGACACCGCTGAAACCCACTCACCTGGGCCCATCCCGTAAGGCGTCGTCTGCCTTACAAAAAAAAACAACAAGCGCACAACTTGCATAGCTCGCACCTCCACGAGTAACAACAATAACTCCATTTGCATGCTAACTGTGCGCACTACGCATGTCCAACGCTTGTGGATATATACTTCC
>NZ_JAKKFF010000468.1 GCF_022229015.1 Micromonospora foliorum | reverse complement strand
CCGCCCGCGCCGCCGGCTGAGCCGCCCCGGCGGGCTGACCCGCCCCGACCCGCTCCACGGGCTGAGCCGGCCCGGCCCGCTCCACGGGCTGAACCCCCGGGTGTACGGTGCCAGCATGCAGGGCACGGTGGCCAGCTACGACGCGGCGACGCGCAGCGGAGTCCTGCTGCTCGACGACGGCACCGAGATGCGCTTCCCCGCCCGGGCCTTCGACGCCTCCGGGCTGCGACTTCTCCGGCTCGGCCAGCGGGTTCGCATCGACACCGATCCCGACGGCGAGGTCGTCCGGGTGACATTGCCGACGATGATCTGAGCCGGCGAGCCCAAGTTCATTTTGCGTTTACCGTAATCGGGTGATTATGAGCGGGTGAGCACCCCTCGCGAGCAACCGGCCCACCCGCCCGCCACCGACCTCCGCAACGGCTCCCGCACGCGCGGCACCGACGGACGCTTCCGCCCGTCCCGCGCCGAACGCGCCGGTGCCGCCCGCGCGGACACGCTCGCCGACGATCCCGGCGCCGCCTCCTCCGGGCTGGACGAGGTCATCGACCCCGCGCCGAAGATCGAGGCGGACGGACCGTCCGCCGGTGACGTCCACCCGGTCCTGCCGGACGACCTGCCGACAGGTGCCGGGCCGGAGGAGGACGACGAGCCCCCGGCGGCCGCGCCGCTGCCGGAGGACCGGTTCCTCAACCGGGAGCTGTCCTGGCTCGACTTCAACGCCCGGGTGCTCACCCTGGCCGAGGACCAGCGCACCCCGCTGCTGGAGCGGGCCAAGTTCCTGGCCATCTTCGCCAGCAACCTCGACGAGTTCTACATGGTGCGCATCGCCGGGCTGAAGCGGCGACTCTCCGCCGGCCTGCCGGTGCGCGGCGGGGACCGGCTGCCGCTGCGGACGCAGTTGGAGCTGATCGCCGAGCGGACCGGCGCCCTGGGCGCCCGGCACGCCGCCTGCTTCGTCGACGACGTGCTGCCCAAGCTGGCCGACGAGGGCATCCGGATCCTGCGCTGGGGTGAGCTGGGCGACGGCGAGCGGGAGCGGCTGCGCACCTACTTCCGGGAGCACATCTTCCCGGTGCTGACCCCGCTCGCGGTGGACCCGGCGCACCCGTTCCCGTACATCTCGGGGCGGTCGCTGAACCTGGCGGTGGCGGTTCGTGACCCCGACGGCGGTTCGGAGCTGTTCGCCCGGGTGAAGGTGCCCAACAACGTCCCCCGCTTCGTCCGGGTGGACCGGGACCAGCCGGGCGTGCGGATGCTGCCGGTGGAGGACCTGATCTCGGTGCACCTGGGGCAGTTGTTCAGTGGCATGCAGGTGGTCGAGTGCCACCTGTTCCGGGTCACCCGCAACGCCGAGGTGGAGGTCGACGAGGACCGCGACGAGGATCTGCTCCAGGCTTTGGAGCGGGAGCTGGCCCGGCGGCGGTTCGGTCCCCCGGTCCGCCTGGAGGTCGCCGCGTCCATCTCCGACCACATGTTGGAGCTGCTCGTTCGCGAGTTGGACATGGACGACCAGGACGTCCTGCGGGTGCCCGGCCTGCTGGACCTGTCCGCGCTGTGGCAGGTCTACGGCGAGGCGGACCGGCCGGACCTGAAGGACCCGCCGTTCGTGCCGGCCACGCACCCGCGGCTCGCCGAGGGTGAGGTGCCGCGCAGCGTCTTCTCCACCCTGCGCGACGGGGACGTCCTGGTGCACCACCCGTACCACTCGTTCGCCACCAGCGTGCAACGCTTCATCGAGCAGGCCGCCGCCGACCCGAACGTGCTGGCCATCAAGCAGACCCTCTACCGGACCAGCGGCGACTCCCCGATCGTCGACGCGCTCGTCGACGCGGCCGCCGCCGGCAAGCAGGTGGTGGTGCTGGTGGAGGTGAAGGCCCGCTTCGACGAGGTGGCCAACATCGGCTGGGCCCGCACGCTGGAACGCGCCGGCTGCCACGTGGTGTACGGCCTGGTCGGCCTGAAGACGCACTGCAAGACCGCGCTGGTGGTCCGGCAGGAGGGCAACCAGATCCGTCGCTACTGCCACATCGGCACCGGCAACTACCACCCGAAGACGGCCCGCCTGTACGAGGACTTCGGCATGCTCACCGCCGACCCGGAGATCGGCGCCGACCTCACCGACCTGTTCAACGTGCTCACCGGGTACAGCCGGCAGACCGCGTACCGGCGGTTGCTGGTCGCCCCGCAGGGCATTCGCAGCGGGCTCATCGAGCGGATCGAGCGGGAGATCTCGCACGTCCGCCTGGGCATGCCCGGGCTGGTCCAGTTCAAGGTCAACTCCCTGGTCGACGAGGGGGTGACCGACGCGCTGTACCGCGCCTCCCGGGCCGGCGTCCACGTCGACCTGCTCATCCGGGGCATGTGCACGCTGCGCCCCGGGGTGCCAGGGTTGTCGGAGAACATCCGGGTCCGCTCGATCCTCGGCCGGTTCCTGGAACACTCCCGGGTCTTCCGGTTCGGCAACAACGGCGAGGCCGAGTTCTGGATGGGCTCGGCCGACCTCATGCACCGCAACCTGGACCGTCGGGTGGAGGCGCTGGTGCAGGTGACCGACCCGATCGCCCGCGCCGAGCTGGACCAGGTGCTCACCGCCGCGATGAGCCCCGAAGTGGACGCGTTCGAGCTGGCCGGCGACGGCACCTGGACCCGGCGTACCGGCGGTGACAAGGTCGCCCGGGCCCATCTGCAGGAACTGCTGCTGCGCCGCGTCGGTGGCACGGCCAGCTGACCGCGCAGCGCATAGGCTGAGCTGATGGTCGAGGAGGAGCAGAAGTACGAGGTGGACGACGCCTACGTGCTGCCGGACCTGGCCGGCACGGCGCCGGCCGGGGGGCGGATCCGGGAGCTGCCACCGGTGACGCTTGTCGCCCGCTATCTCGACACTGTCGACCTGCGGCTGGCCCGGGCCGGTGCCTCGCTGCGTCACCGCCGGGGCGACGAGCTGCCCTGGACGGTGAAACTCCCCACCGGGACGCCGGGCGTCCGGCACGAGATCTCCCGTCCCGGGCCGAAGGGGCAGCCGCCACCGGAGCTGGTGGAGTTGGTCACCGTCCTGCACCGGGGGGCGCCGCTGGCCCCGGTGACGGTGGTGCGGACGGTGCGGCACGCGTACGAGGTGTGTGACCGGGCCGGCACGGTGCTCGCCGAGGTGGTGGACGACCGGGTGACGGTGCTCGACGACGCCGGCACCACCACCGACACGTTCCGCGAGTTGGAGGTGGAGCTGAAGGCCGGCGAGCGGGAGCTGCTCGACCGAATCGGCGGGGTGCTGCGCGAGGCTGGCGCCCAGGGCGGGTCGTTCACGCCGAAGCACGTACGGGCGCTGGGCGCGACAGCGCAGGCCGATCCGGACCTGGTCGCGCCGGCCGGGCTGCCCGCCGAGCCGAGCGCCGGCGACGTGGTGACCGAGGCGGTACGCAAGGAGGTCCGCCGGCTGTTGGCGCACGACCCGCTGGTCCGGCTGCGCGCCCCGGCCGCCGGCGACGACACCGCCGTGCACCAGATGCGGGTGGCCTGCCGACGCCTGCGCAGTGATCTGCGCACCTTCAAACCGTTGCTGCGCAAGACCTGGTCCCGCCCGCTGCGCACCGAGCTGCGCTGGTTGGCCGGTGTCCTCGGGGCGGCCCGCGACGCCGAGGTGCTGCGCGCGCGGCTGCGCCGCACCGCCGACGCCGAC
>NZ_JAKKFF010000467.1 GCF_022229015.1 Micromonospora foliorum | reverse complement strand
CTGCGCGGCGGCCCCGGCACCGGCCGCGTTCGGCAGGTGGGCGCCGAGACCCGCCGGCAGCGGCAGCAGCGGCAGGCCGGCGAGCAACCGGTCGATCGGCAGCAGCGTCGTTCCCAGCCGTCCGCAGAACGCGCAGTCACGGACGTGCCGAGCCAGTCGCTTGCGCCACAGCGAGCTGGGAGTGCCGTCCCACTCGGCGGTCACGGCGCCCAGGTCCGGGCAGCCGGGGCGGGCGCGGAGCGCGCGTACGACGCCGCGGGCGCTCTGGATCTGCTCCTTCATCCGGTGGATCCGCACCGCGACGTGCCCGGGCGACAACCCGAGCGCGTCGGCGACCTCGTTCCGGGTGATCTCGCCGGTCTCCTCCAGCCACCACAGCGACAGCAGTTCCTGGTCGTCCGGGTCGAGCCAGCGGGTGGCCTCGGCGACCTCCCGTCGCTGGTCGGTGAGGCCGAGCCGGAGGATTGTCATGCCCGCGAAGTCGGAGGCGGGGTCGGGCACGTTGTGGATCGCGTCGAGCCCGGCGTCGCGGTTGAGCGCCACGCGGCGGCGCGTCTCCCAGTCGCGCACCTGGCGGATGGTGATCGCCACCAGCCAGGACCGGTATGCCGCCGGGTCGTTGAGCGCGGGCAGGTACCGGATCACCCGTACCAACGTCTCCTGGACCACGTCGTCGACGTCGGCGTGCCCGCGCAGCGCGCGCCCGACGATGTTGTAGACCAGCGGGAGCGAGGCCGCGACGACGTCGTCGAGAGCGCGCTGGTCGCCCTGCCTGGCCGCGACGACCAACCCGACATCGGGCAGTGCTCGACCGGCTGACGACATGGGTCTCACTCCTCGTGTGCTCATCCGCGCGGCGCCCACGCTGGGTGCGCTGACCGCCCTCAAGATCGGAGACTCGCGGCAGCGGGTGGGATTACAGAATTCCCGGGTGGCCGGTTCGCCACAAGCGACGCGGGTCCGTCGGCGGCGCATACAAGGTGGCGACGCCGGGTATGGTGCGGGGTGTCGGTGTCGCCGGGTGCTCGCCCGTGCACAGGACACCAGCATTCGGGCGCCAGCGTGTGCGCCGAAGCGTCACCAGGTCGCACGGCCGACGTTGCCGAGGCCCCAGACGCACCCCTCTCGTAGAGACAGGATCCCTGCATGACATCGAACGACAACGCTCGACCTGCCCTGTTCCTCGCCACGTCGAACGGCGACGGGCTGGACGGGCCCGCGGTGACCTTCGACAGCAGCGAGGAGGCCATGCGGCAACTGCGCCACCCGTTCGCGGTGACGCCGGCCCAGCCGGCCCCGAGCGCTGTCGACGCCTCGGACCAGCGCGGCTGATCCCAGCGCGCTGACTCTTCGCCGAAACGCCTGGTCTCATACTTTCGGCTAGAAATTAGTCGGTCTTTCGGGTAGTGTCCGGGTCATCAAGTGAACGACATGACGCGGTGGCGAGGCCCGTGATCGTGGCCTTGCGACAGCGCACCTTCGCCCGTACGTGCGCCCCGGCGGTAGCCGGTTCGGAGACCTTCCGGTCGACTCGATCGACGGGCCTGCGGGAAGGACCACCCACATGGCCACCATCGTCGACAACGCGATCAGCACCCGCACCGAGCAGCGCGGCAGCGACCAGAGCCCGGAAGACCTCCTCGCCGCCCTGGCGGCGACACCGGCGGACGACCCCCGCCGCCCAGCCGTGCGGGACCGCGCCATCGAGGCGTGGCTGCCGCTCGCGCGGCACCTGGCGCGCCGCTACGGCGGACGCGGCGCACCCGACGACGACCTGGCCCAGACCGCGTTCGTCGGGCTCATCAAGGCCGTGGACAACTTCGACCACAGCCGAGGTGTCGACTTCAGCGGGTACGCCATTCCCACCATCATCGGCGAGATCAAGCGGTACTTCCGGGACCGCACCTGGGCGGTGCGCGTGCCCCGCCGCCTCCAGGAGCTGCGTCTGTCGATCAGCGCGGCGAACAGCGCCCTGACCCAGACCCTCGGCCGCTCGCCGACCGTCGCCGACATCGCGTCCCACCTCGACGTGACCGAGGAGACCGTCCTGGAGGGGCTGGAGGGAGCGCGCGCCTACCGGGCCACGTCGCTGTCCACCCCGACCGGGGCCGACGGCAGCCGGGAACTCGGGGACACCCTCGGCGACGACGACCGGTCGTTCGATCTGGTCGAGATCCGCGTCGCCCTCGGCCCGGCCCTCGCCACGCTTCCGGCACGTGAGCGGCAGATCCTGAGCCTGCGCTTCCACGGCAACCTGACCCAGGCCCAGATCGCCGACCGGATCGGCGTCTCGCAGATGCACGTGTCCCGGCTGATCACCCGCTCGCTGGCCGCGTTGCGCCTCCAGCTCAGCGAGGACATCGCCGCCTGAGCCCGGTCAGAGTTGGATGACGTGGCCCACCCGTGGCGGCGTACGACCGGCGAGAACGTCGAGCCACGCGTGTTGCAGCGCCGCCGGGCCGGCACCCACCCGGACGTCCAGCCACCCGCTCACGACGGCGGCGAAGCGTTGCCAGGCCTCGGTGAACCGCTGGTCGAGCCCGTCGCGGCCCCAGTCGTGGCTGCGCTTGCGCATCTGCACCGGCGCGAAGAACACCTCCTCGGCGGCGTCGGCGTTCGGCGTCTGGTTGGTGAGCCCGACCGCGACGTCCCGGACGAGCCGGTCCCCGAGGCGCCGACGCAGGGCGGCACGGGTCGCGGGCGCGCCGGACAGGTCGAGGTAGACGGTCGGGACCACGTCGAGGGCGTCGATGTCGTCGTACGCGACGACCTCGTCGTAGCAGCCGAGCGACCGGGTGAACGCCAGGTTGCCGGGTGAGGTGAGACCGACCAGGCGCGGCCCGCGCCCGTGCAGCTCGAACGCGGCGGCGTACGCGGTC
Source organism: Micromonospora foliorum (assembly GCF_022229015.1). Lineage (GTDB taxonomy): Bacteria > Actinomycetota > Actinomycetes > Mycobacteriales > Micromonosporaceae > Micromonospora > Micromonospora foliorum. Next base: position 56,428 of record NZ_JAKKFF010000467.1, on the reverse strand, counting down.
TTGCTCGACGCCGACGACACGAGCAGCGCCTCGGCACCGTGGAAGTCGTTGTCGACGACCTGGTCGGCCAGCATGAACGAGGTGAAGAACAGCGGCCGGAACAGGATCAGCAGATCCTCCTGGTCACGCTGGTACGCCGGGTCGCCGCTGGTCGACCGGTACGCGTTGTACGGCGACGGCAGCTCGGCCCGGTGCGGGCTCGCCTCCCGGAACCCGGACGCGTCCACCCGGTCCGGCCGCACCACGAGGTGACCGGCGGGCGGGAGGTAACCGTAGATCCGTTGCCCCACCTCGACCCCGGCCACCGCCGAGGCGACCACCTCGGCGAAGCCCCAGAGCGGCGGGAGGCCCCACTGCGGCCCGAGCCCCTGCGCCGCCGGCGGAAAGAACCGCCAGTAGCGCATCGAGTCGCCGAGCACCGCGTAGGTCACGTTGTTGGCGGTGAGACCGACGCGGTCCACGCGCAGCAGCGCCTCGCCCTCGGCCACGGCGGGGGTGGAGCCATCGACGAGCGTGGTCTGCCCGAGGTCGTCACGCGCCACGGCGAAGGTCCATGAGTCAGCCATGAGGTGACGCTAGACAGCCCCGCAATCGGAGACAAGTGCACTGCGAGTGCAAAATCCCACTGCGGGGTTCGCGGCTCGGCGACGCGGCGGGCGCGCGATTAGGGGCCGGTGCCGGCGGCGAGGTCGCGGAGGTGCGCGAGCGGCAGGTGCGGTGGCCGCCACTCCACGAAGAGGGCCGTCGCGTCGTCCTCGAGCTGGTCGTCCTGGTACCCGACGACCGCGTGGACCAGACGACGCATCGTCTCTGGGCTGGGCAACCCGTCGTTGAGAGCGCGGTTGACGAAGTCGACGAGCCGGTCCAGCCCGAACTGCTCCCCCTCCGCGCTACGCGCGTCGGTGATGCCGTCGGTGTAGGCGAGGATGCGGTCGCCCGGGTGCAGATTCTCCTCGTGCACCCGCGGTCGGTGCGGGGACAGGTGACCCAGGCCGAGCGGCAACATGGTCGGCCCCGGCAGCTCCCGAACGGCCTTGCCGTCGCGCAGCAACATCGCACCGGGATGCCCCGCGTTGATGATGCTGAGGCGCCCGGTCCGACGGTCCAACTCGATCAGCAAGCCGGTCGCGAAGAAGTTCGGGTGCTCGGATCGCACCCACCGGTCGATGCTGATCGCCGTGTCGACCAGGTCGAGGCCGCACCGACGGGCGTTGCGGTACGCGCTGACGACCAGCGAGGCCAGGGTGCTGGCCTTGATGCCGTGCCCACAGGTGTCGAAGAGCCCGACGCTGAGCACGTCATCGTTCAACGCGTAGTCGAAGATGTCGCCGCCGACGTCGTAGCACGGTTCGAGGATGGCGGTGACCACCAGATCGTCGGTGGCGAAGGTCAGCGGCGGGAGCAGGCCCCACACGATCTCGGCCGCCACCTGCATCGGCATCCGCCGCCGCATCCGCTCGACCACGTCACCGTAGAGCCGGCGGTTGACCAGGATCTGGGCGATGTTGACCGCCACCTCCCAGGCCGGACCGTCCATCTTCTGGTCGGCGGCGGCCGGCGAGACAATCTCCAGTACGCCCATCCGCTCACATCCGAGCAGCAGCGGCACCCAGACCCGGTCCGGGTTGTCGGGCGCGCGCTGGATGTCGAGGGTGGTGAAGGCCCGACCGGCGAGCGTCGTCTCGATCGGCAGCTGGTCCCGGTCGAGACCCGCGCCGAGCAGTGGCACGAGCAGGGTCTGCCTGTAGTCGGCCAGGTAGATCACGATCTCGCTGGCGTCGATCGCGGGCGCCGCCCGGGCGACCAGCTGCGACACCTCGTCCGGGCCGCCCCGGGGCGCGTTGAGCTGCAACCAACGCACCACCTCGCCGACGTCCGCCATGCTCCACCTCCCCCTGCAGCTCCTCCCCGCATGCAGGAGCACGTAGTGCGAGCGTGAGGCTACCTCGCCCGTCGCGCACCTGGCGTATGCCGAGTCGTCTCCTTGCCAGCGCGCGTCGTGCTCGTCAAACCGTCGGCGCTCTTTCGTCCCGATTGCCCGATGGTGGGGCCTCGACCATCGCGCTCAGGAGCGCGGACAGCGGCACAGTGGCGAATCCCACCCGCGCGTCGCTCGCCCCGTACGGCACCCACAGCTCACCGTCGTGCAGGAGCGCACCGCAGGAGTAGACGACGTTCGGTACGTACCCGTCCCGGTCGTTCTCGTCGGGTGCGAGAAGCGCACCGGGCAGGTGGGCGACGACCCGCTCGGGTGTGCGCAGGTCGAGCAGGAGCGCACCGATCGCATAGCGACGCATCGGCCCGACACCGTGGGTGAGCACGAGCCAGCCGACGTCGGTCTCGATCGGTGATCCGCAGTTGCCGACCTGAATCAACTCCCAACTCTCGCCCGGCGCGTGCAACGGGGTCGGGGCCTGCCAGCGGTTCTCGCCGTCCAGGGCGGTCAGGCCGATGGTCTCGCCGTCGGCACGGCACAGGGCCAGGTGCCGGCCGCCGACGGTACGCGGAAACAACGCGAGCCCCTTGTTTCGGGCGCCCGGCCCGCGCATCGGGGTCATCTCGAACCGGCGCAGGTCGTCGCTGGCCAGTGCGCGGGTGGCGATGTTCCGGCCGTCGTAGGCGGTGTAGGTGGCCCGGTACACCGGCCCGGACTCATCGACGAAACGAACGAACCGCGCGTCCTCCATGCCGTTGCTCTCCGCCGGGGTGGCCGGCCACAGCACCCGTTGGTGCAGGACCGTGTCGGCGGGGAAGGCGGTGGCGTAACTACCGGCGTTGGTACGACGCAGTTGTTCCACGGTCCCCAGCCCGGTGCTACGCGAGAGCAGATCGGGTGGCAGGTTGCCGAGCACCCGCTCGAAGGCGGCCTCGTCGTACCACTCGGGCAACGCGTCAAGCACCGTGGCCGCGACCTCGTTGTCGCAGTCCTCCTCGGCCAGGCCGGCAACGAGCAGGTCCCGGCGGTGCCGTACGCCCGTCCGCTGCCCGACGGCCAACGGCCCGGTCCGATCGGCGATCGTGAGCTGTTTCCCCGGTCCGACGATCGCGCTGGCGAACCCGATGGAGGACACGTGGCCCTCCCCGACCTGGCGCAGGCTGACCGCGACGCGCAGCTGCCCGGGGCCGAGATCGGTCTGGTCCGGGTGGGTCACCATCGACGGGTTGCACAGGGCGGCGGCCTCGACGGCGTACTCGTGGCTGAAGTAGGCGCCGACCAGCAGCCGGCTGTTCGGCGAGAGGTCCCGGGCCCGCGCGGCGCGGTGCCGGACCAGGTCGTAGTGGTGGTGGAAGGTGCCGGCCAGGTCGCGGTGTCGGGCACCGAACCGGTCCAGGGTGTCCCGCAGCAGCCGGGCGGTCTCCTCGTCGTCGAGGCGCGCGACCCGGTCGATGAGCGCCTGCGCGCGGGTCCGTACCACTGCGGCATCCTCACCCGGCACGAAGAGCTTGACGATGACGCGGCGTGGATCCGGGGTGAGGGTGACGTCCTGCCGGACGGCCAGGCTCCGGGTCACGACCACCGCCGGGCGTGCTGGAGGGTGGAGATGAGCGCGAGGGTGGACTCGGCTCCCTGGTTGAGGTTGGGCCCGTGCGCGGTCAGCCCGTCGTAGCCACCGCCGGTCGCCGGATCCCACATGGGCGTGCCGAGGTCGTTGTCGCCGAGGAACCACCCGACCGCCTGCCGCACCTCGTTGTCCCACTCCGGGTCCCCGGTCACCGCGGCCGCCGTGGCGCAGGCATCGGCGAAGGCGGCAACCTCGATCGGCTGCTGGTCGTGCCGCGGCCGGACGGCGCCGCGCCGCCAACCCCCGGCGGGTACGACCGACAACCGCCCGTCACGGAGCTGGACATCGCGCAGCCAGGTCAACATGCGCAGGCCGTCGTCGAGAGGTGGACCACCCTCGCGAAGCTGACTCGCGGCGATGACCACCTCGGCGAGGGCGGCATTGGCGTACGTCAACTCCTGCCGTGGCCACGGCCACCCGGGATCGGAGCCCGGGGGGCCGATCGTGCTGGCCGCGTCCGCCAGCAGGGACGCGGCGGCGACATGGCCCGGGTGACGACGGAGCACCTCGACCGCACCCAGTGCGGCGAAGGTCATCGTGTGCGGGGCCTTGGCCCGCCGGCCGGCACCCCGGCTGAAGGCGACCAGCGCCTCCTCGCGTACCCATGGGGCGGGGCTGCGGGCGGCGGCCGTGCCCAGGCCCCACAGGGCCCGACCCCACCAGTCGCCGAGCCCTGGTTCGTCGACCCAGCGGCGATCGTGCCCGAGCCGGTTGCGGAACGCGCCGCCGGCGTCCTGCGCGTGGGTGAGGAACGCCAGGTATCGCTCCGCCAGCCGGAGCAGTTCCTCGCTCGGCTCCGGCTCGCGGCTGACGACCACCAGGCCACGGGCCACGTCGTCGGTGCAGTAGCCGTGCTCACGCCGGACGATGGCGTGCCGTGCGTGCTCGAACAGACCGGTGTCGTCGCTCAGCCGAGCCAGGTGCGCGAAGCTCGGCGCGGGTGCCGTCGCCCAGCGCCCACCCGTCGACATCCGGGGGCGTCCGGTGGTCGCCGTCACGCCGGCACGGCGCTGGCGGCCGGCGAGCGGGCGTCGACGAGCTGTTCGGCGAGGGCGTCGTAGCGGGCCGCCACCGCAGGCCAACGCAGGTGCGCGGCCAGTGGACGAACCCGCCCGGCCAACCGGGCGGTCAGGCCCGGTTCGATCAGGACCCGCCGGATCGCCTTGGCCAGCGCCGCCGGGTTCTGGTGGGGTACGACCAGACCAGGCCCACCGGTCAGCAGCTCGACGGCGTGCGGGAACGCCGTCGCCACGACGGGCACCCCGGCGGCAACCGCTTCGATGAGTACGCCGGAGGTGACCTGTTCGCGGGAGTCGTAGGGCAGGACGACCACGTCGGCGGAACGGATCAACCGACCCAGTGCCTCCTGGTCGTGGTAGACGTCCTGGTAGTCGACAGCGTGCGCGACGCCCAACTGGGCACCGAGCTGGTGCAGCCCGGCCCGGTACGCCTCACCGTGGTGCTCGATCACCTTCGGGTGGGTCCGCCCCGCCACCGTGTAGGTCGGAGTCGGTTCCAGATCCTGCAACCGGGCGAGGGCCCGCAACGACCACTCGATGCCCTTGCCCGGCCCGAGCAGCCCCCAGGTCAGCAGGTGCGGGCGGGTACGCCGGTCGACGGGTACACCGGCGAGTTCGGCCGCGCCGTGCGGGATCACCGTCACCTTGCCCGCTGGCACGGCGTACCCGACGAGCAGCCGGTCCCGGGCGGTGTCGGTCATCGTGACGACTGCACCGGCGGTCGCCACGATCTGCTCCAACAGGGATTTCTGCCGGGCCGAGGGCTGGCTGAGCACGGTGTGCAGGACCACGATGCTCGGCACGCTGAGCCGCCGCAGCAACGGCAGGACCTCCTCGCCGTCGGTGCCGGGGTAGATGCCGTACTCGTGCTGGACGATCGCCACGTCGTACGCGTTCAGAGCGGCCGCCGCCTCCCGCCAACCGGCCGGGTTCCGCGCCGACCAGGTGTGCACCACCCCGGGAACGGGCCGCTGGTCGTCGCCGTGATCGGTGACCCGGACGATGCCACCGCGGGTGCCGTCGGCGGTCAACTGGGCGGCGAGGGCCGCGTTGAAGGTGGCCAGTCCGCACCGGGTCGGTGGGTGGGTGCTGAGGAATCCGTAGCTGAGCATGAACGTCGGGCCTTCCGGTTGTCGGCCACCGCAGGAGTACGGGGTGGGCCTCACGCGGGAACGGCGCACGCCGGTCAGCGTGTGTGACCGGCGGAACGGAGAGCGGTGCGGTTCAGTCAGTTGCGGAGGAGCTTGTCGTAGACGGCGAGATAGTCGGTGACCATCCGGTCCGCGCTGAAGCGCTCCAGAGCCCGCGCCCGACACTCCACCCGATCGAGGCCGGCGACCCGGGTGATCGCTTCGACGGCCTGGTCGACGGTGGAGACGAGGAGACCCGTCACCCCTTCGTCGACGACCTCGGGCATGGACCCCCGCTTGTAGGCGACGACCGGAGTGCCACAGACCATCGATTCCACGACCGACAGCCCGAACGGCTCGTCGAAGGCGATCGGGTGCAGCAGTGCGGCGCTGTCACCCAGCACCTCGGCACGCCGTCGCGGACCCACCGACCCGAGGAAAACGACCTGATCGCCGTCGATGTGCGGGGCAACCTGTTCGGCGAAGTACCGCTCGTCCTGCACGATCCCGCAGATGGTCAGGGGTCGGCCGGCGCGGCGGGCGATCTCGATCGCGGTGTGGGTGCCCTTGTCCGGGTGGATGCGGCCGAAGGCGGCCAGCCCCGGACCGGCCTCGCCGGTGAACGGCAGTCCGCCGACGTCGACGCCGTGGTACACCGTGGCCACGTAGTCGAGCTCCGACGCCCGGTCGGCGTCGGAGATCGACACGTACGACGAGCGGGCTCGGCCATAGGCGGGCAGGATCCCCGCGCCGGAAAAGCCGTGCACTGTGGTCAGCAGCGGCGCGCGGCAGTGTTCCGCGAACGCCAGGGGCAGCCAGTCCAGGTGACTGTGCACCAGGTCGAACTGCGCCGAGCGGGCCATCGCGTGGGAGACGTGCATCGCCTCCCACACCCGACCGTCCAGGTCGGGGTCGTCCGCGTACCCCCGTGGGCAGACTCCGTCGAGTTGGGCGGATGTGACGGAGTCGAGTGTCGCGAAGAGCGTCACATCGACCCCGCGGCTGACCAGCCCCTCGGCGAGCAGGCCGGTCACCTGCTCCCACGGGCCGTAGTGGTGTGGGGGCGTACGCCAGGCGACCGGTCCGAGCAGCGCAATCCTCAAGGGGAGGACGCGTCGACGAGATCAGCTGGGTTGAGGTTCAGAGTGGCGAGCAGCCCGGAGTGCTTGGCCGGGTCCACGCGCTCCGGCAGCTCGCGCTCGACCCAGTCGGCCCGGGCCTGCTGGCCCCGGTCGCGAAGTGCGGTGACGATCCGGTCCCTGGCGATCCTCATCTGGTACTCCCCTGGTTAAGGTGTTCAAAACGATCATTCGCACGGACAGCGGTGCGCACGCGCGGTTGGATCCGGACCACCAACCGTTCCGACCGTGATGACGGGCGAACCCGACGGCCGGGACGTGGTCGGCGATCGGCCAGCACGACCAGCGAGTCGCGGCGACGGGGATGACGTTCGGTAACGCCCCTGATGGGCTGATGGCGACGGCGTCTGGCGGCCACCGGGGTCCCGGGCGACATGTTCACCGTACGCCCTCGTGACGTGCGGCTGCACACGCACGGGCAGCCGGGCCGGTCGGAAGGGGCCGCGCAGCCGCCTGGATCCGGCACCTCGACGAGTCCGGTGCACCGGCTTTGCCCGAGTTGTCGCCTGGATCTCACTAGGATCGAAGGTCCGGAGCACGTAGGCGGGCACCTGATGACGACCGACCAAGCGGTAGGGCTGACCCGCGAGGATGAGGGGCCCCAGCGGGCGACCCTGCTGGAACTCTTCCTCGATCTGGTGTTCGTCGCCGCGCTCGCCCTGACGTCGCGAACCCTGGCACAGCGTCTCGACTGGGTCGGGCTCTTCGAGACCGTGGTGCTGTTGATGGCCATCTGGTGGGTCTGGGCAGCAAGCGCCCTGGCCACCGAGCTCCAACACCTCGGCCACCCACCGATCTTCGCCGTGACGCTCTGGGTCATGTTCGGGACGATCCTGATGGCGGGGGCGCTGCCCGAAGCCTTCGCCGGGCACGGGCTGGTCTTCGCGGGCGCGTACGTGGCGATCCAGGTGGGACGTGGCACCTTTCTCGTGGCCGCGCTGGGCGGTCGGATGGAGCAGCAACGCTCCGGTCGGTTGATGTTCTGGTTCGCCGTGTCCGCCGTACCGTGGCTCGCCGGTGCCTTCGTCAGCGGTCCGGCCCGGGGCCTGCTGTGGACCGCCGCGCTCGCTGTCGACTACGCGGCCGCCTGGCTTCGTTACCCCGCACCGCGGATCGGTCGTCTACCCACACGCCACTACGCGGTGGCGGCCGACCACCTGGCGGAGCGCTACCAGCAGATCTTCACGCTCACTCTCGGCGATCTCATCCTCGTCATCACCCTGACCTACGCCGCCCACGACCTGACCATCGAGCGGACGGCGGCACTCCTGATCGGGTTCGCCACGACCGTGCTGCTGTGGCAGATCTACGTCCACCGCGCCGGGGCCCTGCTGAAAGCCGCCATCGAGGCTTCCCGGGATCCGGGCGGGTTCGTACGGTCCGCGCCCAACACCCACCTCCTCATGGTGGCCGGCGTCGTGGCCGCCTCCGCCAGCTTCGAGGCCATCATCAGCGAGCCCGCCGAGGAGACGTCGCCGTGGTTGGCCGGCGTCCTCCTCGGCGGGCTCGCACTGTTCCTGCTCGGACGCGCCCGGTTCGAGTACGAGGTGTTCAGCCGCGTGTCGCCGTCTCGACTGCTCGCGCTGCTCGCGTTGGCGGTCGCGGGACCCGTCCTGGTGCTGACCCCGGCACTGGTGGCGGGCCTCGCCGCGGCCCTGGTGCTCGCCGGAGTTGCCGTCACCGACAGCATCCGGGCCCGCGGAAAGCCGCCCGAACCACCAATGCCCTCGACGTAGTCGCTGATCAGGGCTCCAGCACCACCTTGCCGGCCCGACTGCGGTTCTCGGCGAACACCAGTGCCGCGGAGACCTCGCTGAGGGGATAGCGGGCGGCGATCTGCGGCACGATCACGCCCTGCAGCAGCAGGTCGAGCACGATGCCGAGGTCGGTGCGCAGGCGACGACGGAACGCGGCACGGCGGGTGAGCTGACCGGCCCAGAAGTTGTAGAAACCGGCCCGGTGGCCGTTGGGCAGCGCGTTCCAGGTATAGAGGCGGGTCAGCAGCTTCACGAAGACCCACACGACCGACTGTCCGGTGCCCACGGCGGCGGCGTTGCCGTAGACGACCAGCTTGCCACCGGGGGCGAGCAGGGCGTACGAGGTGCGTACGCCCGGGCCGGCGACCGGGTCGAAGACGGCGTCGACGCCACCCGGCGACAGCTCGCGGACCCGCGCGGCCATCTCCGGTTCGCGGTAGTCGAGCGGTTCGACGCCGAGTTCGCGCAGCCCGGCGTGGTGCCGTGCGGCGGCGGTGCCGATGACCCGCAGGCCGAGGTGCCGGCCGAGTTGGACGAGCACGCTCCCCACGCCGCCGTTCGCGCCGTGCACGAGGATGGTCTGCCCCGCCGTCAGGTCGGCGTCTCGCAGCATCTGCCAGGCGGTCACCCCGTTGACCACGACGGTCTCGGCCGCGACGGGGTCCAGACCCAGGGGTACGGCGGTCAGGGCGTCGATGTCGACAAGCGCGTACGTGGCCCAGGCACCGGTCTTGGTGACCGCCGCCACCCGGGTGCCGACCAGCGTGTCGTCGCCGCCGGGACCGACCGCCCGGACGGTGCCGACGAGGTCGTAGCCGGGCACGAACGGAAACTTCGGCTGGCCGGGGTAGAGAGCGTGGCGCATCTGCTGCTCGGCGAACGAGATGCCGGTGGCCTCGACCTGGATGAGCGCCTGCCCCCGGGCGGGGACGGGCATCGCGCGCCGGTGCAGCAGGAGGCCGTCGGGCTCCACGATTCCGGGCAGCACCACTTCGGTGATCGTCGTGTCGGTGGTCATCGGGGTTCTCCCTTGTTTGTAAGTGGGCACTCACACACTTATTGGGCTCGAAAAGTGGGCCGCCGAAGCGGCCCGGCAACGGGGTCGGTCAGGGGTGGCGAATGCCGGCGGTCAGGGCGCGAGCCCAGGGCTCCGGGACCTGCTCCAGGCCGGCGGTCACGATCAGGTGACAGAGCTGGCCGTACGCGAAGAACTGCTGCACCTGTGCGTCGCTGGCACCGGCCCGACTCTGCACGAAGGTCGCCACCCGCCGGTAGCCGGCGCGCACCGCCTCGGCGATCTCCGGGATATCCGTGACGGCCTGCGCCTGCACTTGGAAGAGCAGAAGATCACGATCGGCGATCAGCTCCGCGTAGGCACCGCCCATGGCGTCGAGGATCTCCTCCGGGCTGTCGCCCCCGGCGCGCTCCGCACCCGCCTCGATCGCCGCGGCGATCCGGTCGAAACACGCTCCGGCCGCCGCCACGAACAGGCCGAGCTTCCCGGAGAAGAGCCGGAAGACGTACGCCTCGGAGATGCCGGCGGCGGCGGCCACGGCGGTGACCGGGGTGGCGTGGAAGCCGGCGCGCGCGAACACCGACACGGCGGTGTTCAGGACGGTGACCCGGCGGGCCTCGGCGGTGGATCGCATGTTTGTAAGTGTGCACTCACAAACAAGCACCGTCAAGCCCGCCGCTCGACCAACCTGTATTCCTACTGGTGGTGCGGCCGGTTGCGGATGAGGGTGAGCGCGAGCACCGCAGTGACGAGGAAGACGACACCGTTGATCCGCAACCCGGCCTGCACACCGGAGGTCAGCGCCTCGGCGATCGCCGCCCGGACCGGGTCCGGCAGCGGTTGGTCGCCGTTGGCGCCGGAGGCCACCGCCGCCTGCACGGCGGTACGGGTGGGTTCGCCGACCTGGTGCGCGGCGAGCCGGTCCGGCAGGTCGGCCACCATCGTGGTGGTGAGGAGCGTGCCGAGCAGGGACGAGCCGAGCACCGAGCCGACCTGGCGTGCGGCGTTGACCGCACCGGAGGCCATGCCGGCCTGGGCGGGCGCGACGCTGGCCAACGCCGCCGCCGTCGCCGGGGCCACCACCAGACCGCTGGCCGCGCCGAACAACACGAACAGCGCCCAGCGGTCACCGAACGACGTGGTCGGCCCCTGGTTCGCCAGCGCGAAGCTCGCGACCGCACCGAGGACCAGGCCGAGGGTCAACGGCGCTTTGAATCCGGTACGACGGATCGCGCGCCCGGCACCGAAGGCGACCAGCACGTAGGCGCCGAAGAGCACCAGCATGCGCCAGCCGGTGTCCAGCGGGCTGAGCGCCTGCGCACGTTCGTGGAAGAGGACCAGCAGGATCGCCACTCCGGTGAAACCGAACAGCGACACCGCGCCGACGACCATGACGGCGCTGAACGACGCGGACCGGAACAGCCGTACGTCGAGCATCGGCGCGCTGGTCCGCAGCTCGACCAGGACGAACGCGACCAGCGCGACGGCCGCGACGACCCAGGCCGCCGACACCACCGGGCTGGTGTAGCCGACCTTGCCGCCCTGGATCAGCGCGTAGACGGCGGCCGCGATGGCGACGGTGCCCAGCAGCAGTCCGGGCACGTCGAGTCGGGCGGCGTTCGGCCGGGACTCGGCTACCCCGACGACGGCGACGACGAGGGTGACCAGGCCCAGCGCGATCGTCGACAGGTAGACGCTGTGCCACTGGTAGTGCCGCAGCAGGGTGCCCGCGATGAGCGGGCCGATCGCGAGCCCGATGCCGGACGCCGCCGACCAGGCGGTGATGACCTCGGTCCTTCGGTGCGGGTCGGTGAAGGTCGCGCCGAGGATCGCCAGGCTGTTCGGCAGGATCAGGGCCCCACCTAGACCGGCCACCAACTGCCCGACGATCACCCAGGCGACGGTCGGAGCGCCGGCCACGACGCCTGCGCCGACGATCATCGCGACGACCCCGGCGCCGAACATGCGCCTACGCCCGTAGCGGCTGCCCAGGGTGGCCGCGGACAGCACGACGCTCGCCACCATCAGGGTGTAGGCACTGGGGATCCAGACCAGGGTGGTCGGGTCGACCCGCAGGTCCCGCTGGATCGTGGTCAGCGCGGAGACCGTCGCGGTGATCTGCAGGAACGTGATCATCGCGCCCAGACACATGGCGATCAGGGTCACCGGGCGGGAGCCGCGCAAGGATGAGCGGGCGGCGCCGGCCGGCCCGGGCGCTGCCGGTCCGGGCGGGTTAGGTCCGGGTGGGGTCGCTCCCGGTGGAGTCGAGGCTGTGGCGCTGGTGGTCACTGAAGATCCTTCAGGCTGGTGGTCTGACTTGCGTTTGCTGAAGTCAGCACGCCCCAGTGAAGCACCTGGCTAGCCCTCACGCAAGTCAGGTACGCTGGACGGCATGGAGGACCTACGAGACGATCGCGAATCCTGGACGAGCGAGAACTGCTCGGTAGCCCGGGCGATGGACATCGTGGGCAGCCGGTCGACGGTCCTGATCATGCGCGAGGCCCTGCTCGGCACCCGCCGCTTCGACGACTTCGTCCGCCGGGTCGGCGTCGGCGAGCCCGCCATGGCCGCCCGACTCAAGGAGATGGTCACCGCCGGGCTGCTCGAACGAATCCCCTACCGGGAGCCCGGGCAGCGCACCCGCCACGAGTACCAACTCACCCGCAAGGGCCGCGAACTCCTGCCCGTCATCACCGCACTGCGCAACTGGGGCGACACCTGGGCCGCCACCGACACCGGCCCCTCCATCGTCACCACCCACCACGGCTGCGGCGAGCCGATCCGCGCGGTGCTCCGCTGCGCCGCCGGCCACGAGATCGCGGACGGCGACATCGACATCATCGCCGGCCCGGGCCTCGTCCGGCGCGACTGAACCTCCGGCCACGGCCGAGCCAGCATCCCTGCCGCCACCCAGGTCGCGCGGTAACCCCCCGGTCCGACAACCCTTCCTGGCCACGAACCTTCGCCGTGCCCGCCGCCGGGCCTCACCACGCACCCTGCGGCACTGTCTCGCATGCCATGCCGCGGGCCCTGCGGCCTCGCACGCCCCATCGCCCCCAGGTGCGGCATCTCGCGGCATCTGGGACGCCGTCTCGCACCCCTCACGTACGCCGCCCCGCGTCGCATCGCCGAAACGTTTACCGAAGGGCCACCCGAAGCCGCAGCGGAAGGTTCGAGCAGTGACGGCATTCACCTGCGACCATCCTCCGAGCGGAATTGCCGGCATGTATCCAGCCGCGGCGCGGCCTGCCAGATACACGCCGGCCGCCGTCAATCCAATCGATCATGATGACTGAAAGTGTCGTACACCTGTTCTAGTCTCGGGTCGTGGTCGAGGAGTTGGCGCAGGCAGACGACTCGGTCGCCGCCTGCGTCGACGCCCCGGCCTGGGCCCTCCCGGAACATGACCTGATCGCCGCGCTCGACGCCACACACCGCCTCGAGCAACGCCTCGCCGCCGTCAAACTCGCCCTGATCCGCGAGGTCGACGGCCGGGGCACCGCCCGCGCCCAAGGCGCCTCCAGCACCGCCGTGTGGCTGCGCGACCGCCTGCGACTCACCATCCCCTCCGCCCGCCGCCTCGTCGACCTCGCCACCACCCTTGACACCAGTAACCCCGGCATCCGACAAGCGCTGGCCGACGGCGTCATCAGCCTGGACCAGGCCCGGGTCATCGCCGACACCGTTGAGACCGTGAACAGGTCGGCCGACGCCGAGACCGCCGACAAAGCGGTCGGTGTGCTCACCGACTGGGCCCGGCAGTTCGACCCCACCCACCTGCGCAAACTCGGCACCCGCATCCTCGACCACGTCGCCCCCGACGCCGCCGCCCAGGCCGCACTCGACGCCGAAGCACGCCGCGCCGCCCACGACCTCCACCTCACCCTGTCCGAGCAGACCGACGGCCGCCTCCGACTCACCGGCACCCTCGACACCGAAACCGCCGCCCTGCTCCGCGCCGCCATCGACCCACTGACCACCCCGTCCGGACCAGACGACACCCGATCCCCCGGGCAACGCCGCCACGACGCCCTCGCCGAGGTCTGCCGACTCACCCTCCGAACCGGCGAACTGCCCGACAACGGTGGCGACTCCGCTCAGATCGTCATCACCACCACCTACGACGCGCTCACGGCAAAGCTCGCCGCAGGCACCCTCGACACCGACCTCAGCCTGACCCCGGACACGGTGCGTCGACTCGCCTGCGACGCCACCATCCTGCCCGCCGTCCTCGGCGGCACCGGCCAACCACTCGACGTCGGCCGACAACGCCGCCTCATCACCGGACCACTGCGCCGCGCCCTCGTACTCCGCGACCGCGGCTGCGCGTTCCCCGGCTGCGACCGACCACCCCGCTGGTGCCACGCCCACCACATCCAGCACTGGGCCGACGGCGGCCCAACCAGCCTCACCAACGCCGTACTGCTCTGCGGCCACCACCACCGCCACCTGCACCACAGCGACTGGACCGTCCAACTAGCCGGCGACGGCCACCCCGAATTCATCCCACCCACGTGGCTCGACCCCGAACAACTCCCCCGCCGCAACCACTACCACCGACGAACGTAGGAGCAGCCAGCCGACGCCGAGCAGCCTCTCAAGCCGGGCAACCACATCCGCGCGTGGTCCCGGGCGGCCCATGTCTGCCGGAGGCGCAGAACTGCCCGCTTCAGGGTGTCGCCACCGCCAGGCGCAGGCCAGTGCTGGCACGTCGGGGTAGCGGGCGGCGGGCGCCTGCCTCGTTGCTCGTTCCACGACCCGGCGCTGCTCGTTGGTGCCCCGCCATGCCTTTGGTGGGCACGCGGCGTTCACCGCAGCCGTCGTAGAGGTCGATCGCGACCAGGCCGGCGGCGCTGACGGCGAGGTGGGCGTCGAGGATCGCGCCGAGCGCCACCTCGACCTGCGGAACCGGCAGGTGTTGGAATCGGGCCAGCCCGCTCGTCGTGCACGGTGGCCGGTTCAGGACGCCGCCGTCGCACCCGGGGTAGACGAGAGTCGGACCAGCCGCGCCGTGGATCGTCCGGATTGAACGGACGATGGCCGGACAGCGGACGGCGGCGTGCACCGCGACGGCACGGTCGAGGGAGCCCTCGACCGTGGCGGCCGTCTTGACGAGCCGGCGGTGGCCCGCCTCCTCGACCGCGTAGGACAGGCATCCGGGGCCCTGGGCGTCGAAGACCACGAGGGCCGACTCGACCGACGGCACGGGCAACCGACCACATGGCATAGATCTCCCGAGCCGGCGCTCCCAAATGACGCGCAAAGTACCCGTTGTGTTACGAGCTTGTTTCCAAGATGACAGCCAGGTTACGGGTGCTTCTCGATGATCGGTACCGATCCTAGGTTTCGGCCACCGTCATCAGTCGTGGCGGCCGGCACCGAACGTGGAGGCAACGACGTGCCACAACCGAACGCACATCGGACCGGACGGGCCAGGTACGGGGTCAGCATGCTGGCCGCCGTGGCGCTGACCGCGGCCGGCCTGACCAGCCCGCCTGCCAGCGCCACCGCCGGGCCGGCCAGCAGTGGGCCGACCGCCCGCTACCTCGTCCAGCTCGCCGAGGAGCCGCTGGCCACCTACACCGGCGGGGTTCCCGGGATCGCCGCGACCAAGCCGGCCGACGGGGCCAAACTGAACCGCACGTCCGGCAACGCCAACGCGTACCGGGATCACCTGCGCCAGCAGCGTAGGTCGGTGCTGGACCACGTCGGTGTGCCAGCCGACCGCACCCGCGTCACCATGGAGACCGCGTTCAACGGCTTCGCCGCCGACCTGACCGGGCCGCAGGCCGCCCGGCTGCGCGCCAGCAAGGGTGTCCGAGCGGTGTACGAGAGCCAGAAGGTGCACGCCGCCACCTCGCACACCCCGGACTACCTGGGCCTGACCGGCAATGGTGGAGTGTGGAAGAAGGAGTTCGGTGGAGACTCCCACGCCGGTGAGGGCGTGATCATCGGGGTCATCGACAGCGGCTACTGGCCGGAGAGCGCGAGCTTCGCGCCGCTGCCCAGCCCTCGCCCCGACCAGGCCGTCATCGACGCCAAGTGGAAGGGCACCTGCGACGTCGGCGTCGAAGCGCCGGTCACCTGCAACAACAAGGTGATCGGGGCGCGCTGGTACAACGACAGCGGCATCGCCGAAGCGTTCCCGGACGACTACTCCTCGCCGCGCGATCGCAACGGCCACGGCACCCACACGGCCAGCACCGCGGCCGGCATCCACGGCGTGCGGGCCACGTCGGGCACCCAGGACCTGGGCATGATCTCCGGGATGGCACCGGCCGCGCGGTTGGCGATCTACAAGGCTCTGTACGACAACGGTGCTGGCGGAGCGACCGGCACCGACATCGACATCGTGCACGCCATCGACGACGCGGTCGCGGACGGCGTCGACGTGATCAACTACTCGATCGGTGACGACACCGAGCGGTTCGGGGCGGTCGACGCGACGTTCTTCAACGCGGCCGCCGCCGGGGTGTTCGTCGCCGCCGCCGCCGGCAACTCCGGCCCGTTCGCCAACACCGTCGACAACTCGACGCCCTGGCTGACCACAGTGGCCGCGAGCACGACCGACCGGCAGAACACCCGGAAGCTCACCCTCGGCAACGGCACCACCATCGCCGGTGTGGGCATGGGCGAGACCGGTGTCGGGCCGGCCCGACTGGTCTTCGCGAAGGACAGCGCAATCGACCCGGACGGCGCCTACGGTGCCGGCCTCTGCGCCGACGACACGTTGGATCCGGCCAAGGTCAAGGGCGCGATCGTGCTCTGCCTGCGGGGCGAGATCCCGCGTACCGACAAGAGCATCGAGGTGGCGCGGGCCGGCGGCGTCGGCATGGTGCTGTACAACGACGAGCTGAACTCCCTGAACGCCGACGTGCAGGCCGTGCCGACCGTGCACATCAACGAGGTCGACCTGGCCACGGTCACCGCGTACGTCGCCAAGGGCGACGCCACGGCGACCATCTCGCCGAGCAAGCTGGAGACGGTCGAGGCGCCCTCGGTCGCCGCGTTCTCCTCGGCGGGCCCGTCGAACCTGAACGCCGGTGAGCTGCTCAAGCCGGACATCAGCGCGCCCGGTCAGGACATCGTCGCCGCGTTCTCTCCGTCCATCGGCGGCAACGACTTCGCGCTGGAGTCGGGCACCTCGATGGCGGCGCCGCACATCGCCGGCATCGCCGCCCTGCTGCTGGCCAAGCACCCCGGCTGGTCGCCGGCGGCGGTCCGCTCGGCGCTGATGACCAGCGCGGTGGACAAGACCGACAAGGGCAACCCGATCAAGATCGGCACGTACGACGCGACTCCGCTGAACTACGGTGCCGGCCAGGTCGAGCCGGGCAGCGCCTTCGACCCGGGCCTGGTCTACGACTCCAACCAGCAGGACTGGATCCAGTACCTGTGCGGGGTCTCCGCCGACCGTGGCAGCGACTACGGGCTCGGCGACCTGGACGGCTGCGACACGGTCGGCGCGATCGACACGGCGCAGCTCAACTACCCGTCCATCTCGCTGGGCCGAATGGTGGGCAAGCAGGCGGTGACCCGTACGGTCACCAACGTCAGCGACAAGACCAGCACCTACTCCTCGTCGGTGCAGGCTCCGCCGGGCTACGAGGTCAAGGTCACCCCGAAGAAGTTGCAGATCCGTCCGGGCAAGAGCGCCCGCTTCACCGTCGAGGTCACCAACACCGGTGGTGCCTTCGACACCTGGGCCGACGGTTCGCTGACCTGGCGCGACCAGTACAAGCACGCGGTACGCAGCCCGCTGGTCGTGCACAACTCCGGGCTGGTCGCCCCCGACGCCATCACCGGCAAGGGCACCTTCGGCAGCGTCCCGATCGCCGCCGAGGTCGGCTACCAGGGCCAGCTGATCTCCCAGCTCTCCGGCCTGACCTCGGGCACCAGCAACGTGGTCACCCTCAAGGGCGACGGGCCGAGCTGGGACTGGAGCACGTCCGACAACCTGCCGGTGCCGCTGCCCGCGTCGATCAGCAGGAGCACGCTGCACGTGCCGGCCGGGACCCGCAGCCCACTCGTCCAGGTGACGTCAAAGCGGCCCACCTGCTCCCACATCGACTGGGACGACGAGGAGGGGGTGATGGAGTGCACCGAGTTCAGCCTCAACGTCTATGACAAGTTCGGGAAGTTCGTCACCGCCACGGCCAGCGGCCGGGACGGCGCCAAGGTGACCCTGCCGGACGGCGCCGGGGACTACATCGTGGTCGTCGAGCAGGAGTTCACCGAGAACATCAAGGACGGCGCGAACGCGTACACCGTCACCAGCTACCTGCCGGGCGCGCCGGGCACCTCCACCGGCCGGTTCACCATCGACCCGAAGCAGCGCAGCGTGCAGCCGGGCGCGACGGCGAACCTGACCCTGCGCTGGTTCGGTCTCGCCCCGGGTCAGCGCTACCTCGGGGTGCTGGAGTTCCGCAACGGTGACGGCTCGCTGAAGACCGTGCCGGTCACCGTCCAGTCCTGACCGTGCAGACGGCCCGGCGGTCCGGCATGTGACCCAGGTCACCGCCGGTCCGCCGGCCCACCGCCGCGCCGGGCAGAGGTGATCTGCTCGGCCCCACGGTGATCGACGGCGACGAGAACAAGACACGGGGCGGCGGGAGCCAAACTCCCGTCCGCCCCGAACGTCTGCGCGGGCCCGTCGAGTTCGTCGGCCGGGCGGCGGAGTTGGCCCAGCTCCGCCGGCTCGTCGCAACCCCACCCTGCCTGATCCTGCTGGAGGGTGAGCCCGGCATCGGCAAGAGTCGACTCGTCGCCGAACTGCTCGCCGAACTTCCCGGGCGGCACCTCATCGGTGAGTGTGACGACGTACCCGAGCCCTTCCCACTCGGCGTGCTGCTGGACGCGATCCGGGGCGGCGCCGACCAACTCGGTCCGCTCAGCCCGGTGGCTGGCGCCCTCGCGCCGCTGCTGCCCGAACTGGCCGACGTACTGCCGGACGCGCCGCCCCCGTTGACCGACCCGGCGGCCGAGCGACATCGCCTGCTCCGCGCCGTCGCGGCGGTGCTCGCCGCGCTGAGCCCCGCCACCCTTCTGCTGGAGGATCTGCACTGGGCGGACCCGGCGACCTGCGAACTCCTCCGTTACCTGAGCACTCACCCGGTGGAGGGGCTGGCCGTGGTGCTGACCGCGCGTACGGCGACGCCGGGGAGCAGTACGCCGATCCACGACGCCCTGGCGCGGACTCCCCCGTGGAGCGTCACGCGCGTTGCGCTCAGCCCGCTGGACGCCGACGACGTACGCCGGCTGGCGGCCCGCACCCTGCGCCTCGATGATCCGCCGCAGCGGCTGACCGCCACCCTGCTCGACCGCACCGCCGGCATCCCGTTCGTGGTCGAGGAGGTGCTGCGGACGCTCGCCGAGCGGGGCGGCGACCCGTTGGCCGACGACAGCGTCCCGTTCGTCCTCCGTGACGTGCTGCTCTGGCGGCTGCGCCCGCTCGACGAGGCCACCCGGGAGGTGCTCGGCGCGGCGGCCGTACTGGGGATGGCGCCCGACCAGCGCATCCTCGCCTCGGTGCTCGGCCTGGACCGGGTGGCGATCGGCGCGGCGTTGACCGCCGCACACCGGGCGGGCCTGCTGCACGACGCCGGGGACGGCCTGCGGTTCCGCCACGACCTGGCCCGACAGGTGGTGTACGACCTGGTGCCCCGGGAGAGCCGGGAGTGGCTGCACCTGCGGGTGGCGCGAGTGTTGGAACAGGAACTGCCGAGGCCGGTGGCCCAGCTGGCGCACCACTACCGTCGGGCCGGCAGCGGGGCCGACTTCGTCCGCAACGCCGAGGCCGCCGCCGACCTGGCCACCGAGCGCGGCGACGACGCGACCGCCGCCAGCTTCCTGCTCCAGACGATGGACATCGCCGAGCTGCCCCGGCCGGTACGGGTTCGGCTCGCCGCCAAGCTGGGCCGGTCGGCCATCGACGGGCTCAGCCAGGCCGAGGCGATCCCGGTGCTGGAACGGCTGCTCGCCGACCGACGGCTGCCGCCGGGTGCCCGGGGTGAGCTGGGTCTGGTGCTCGGCCGGATGCTGCGTCAGCAGGGCGAGGCGCTGCGCGGGTACACCGAGATCGAGCGTGCCGTGCCGTACCTGCGCGCGCCGCGCCGCAGGGCCCCGGCGCTCGCGGTGCTGGCGGCCCCCGACACCGTCGTCGGCCGGCACGTCGACGACCACCTGGCCAGGTGCGCGGAGGCCGAGACCGCCGCGGCGGCCAGCGGGGATCCGGCGGCGCACCTCGCGGTCCGCATCGCCCGAGCCTCGCTGCTGCTGGAGCTGGGCGACCCGGCGGCCTGGGCGATCATCTCCGAGCTGCGCGCGTCCGCCGAGTTGGCCGACCGGCCCCGCGAGCATGCGCGGGCCTGCCTGAACTGGGCACAGGGCGCGCTGCACGCCGGCCATCCGGAGCAGGCCGGAGCGCTGCTGGCGGCCGGTCGGGCGCTTGTCGACGAGACCGGGTACGAGCGGCTGACGTCCCTCGTGGAGGCGACCGAACTGTCGCTGGACCGGGCCGCCGGCCGACTGGACGGGCTCGCCGAGCGGCTCGGCCGGTTGATCACCACCAGCGAGCGGATGCCGGTCACCCTGCTGGACGCGCGGGTCGAACTGGCGACCGTGCTGGCCCGTACCGCCGGCACCGCGGGCGGCGGCAACGCCGAGCAACCCGGCGGCACCGCGGGCGGCGGCAACGCCGAGCAACCCGGCGGCAGCGCCGCAGGCCACGGCAGGAAGGGGCGCGACGAGGTGGAGGTGGCCGAACGGGCGCTGCGGGAGGTGGTGGCCGACGCCCGGCGGGTCGGTGCGATCTGGCCGCTGGTGCAGGCGCTCTCGGCGCTGGCCCGGCTCACCCTGGCCGGGCGTCCGGACGAGGCCGCCCGGCACGCGGCGGAGGCGCTGGCGCTGGTACGCGGAAAGGGCATCCTGGCGTGGGCCGCGGAGGCCGTGTTGGTGCTGGCAGAGGCGGCAGCCGCAGCCGGTGATCCGGGGCGGGCCGCGGGAGCGGTCGCCGAGTTGGAGGCCGGGATCGCGGGCCGGGACGCGCCGCTGGCCCTGGCCGCCCTGCGCCGATGCCGGGAACTCGTTCCGGCCTGAGCCAGGCTGGCCTGAGTCGACCACGACCCGAGCCACCGTGCTGAGCACGAGGCCGACCCGGCGGCCGGATGGTGCCGGTGGCGGGCCGCCGGCCGACGGCCCGCCACCGTGGATCAGAGGGTGATCTGGTGCACCCGGTCGTCCACGCCTCGTACCGCGAGCCAGGCGCTGCCGTTGGCACCGGCGGCGGCCCCGGGCGCGCCCCGGAACGCGTCGGTGGCGAACTCACCGCGTCGGAACCAGCCGCCCCAGGCGCCGTCGGCCAGGTTGCGCTGCCAGAGCCGGTTGTCGGCGGCCAGCGCGAACAGGTAGACCCGGCCGGAGGTGGCGAGCAGGGTCGGGCTGCCGCTGGTGGTGCCGCCCAGGTTGGTCCAGGCCGACCAGGTGGTGCCGGTCCGGCTGCTCCACCACACCTCGTCGGTACGACTGCGGACCGCCACGTGCAGCACGCCGGCGTCGTCAACGACCGCGCTCGGCCGACCGTAGAACGGCCGGTTCTCAGGCGCACCGACGCCGGTCCAGCCGGCACTCGGCGTACGCGACCAGAGCTTGCCGTCGGCACCGCGGGCGACGAGGGTCCACTGCGTCGGGCTGGTCCAGGCCACCGTGGGCGCGTCGGTAAGCGTGCCGCCGAGGCTGCGCCACGGCCCCCAACTGCCGGCAACGTAACTGCGCTGCCAGGCGGCGTTGTCGGTGCCGCGGACGAAGACGTCGAGCCGCCCGCCGGCGGAGCCGTACGCCGCCGGCTGGCCGAGGATCCGGCCGCCGACCGGGCCGCCGAGGGAGGTCCACCCGGTGCCCCAGGTCGCGCCGGTGCGGGTGTTCATCGCCAGCGCGCCGGAGGCGTCGCGGACGAAGGCGGTGGCGTGCGTGTCGTCCACCCGGACCAGCGCCGGGCTGGCGGTGGCGGTGCCACCGAGGTCGGCGCCGGCGACCTGGTCGACGCCGGTCAGGCCGAGCATGGCCACCCCGTGCGCGGGCACCTCGACGGTGTACGAGCCGGTGAACGGCTGCTCGCCCGTGGTGCCCGGCTGGGCGTCCACGGTGGAGCGGGACCACAGGTCACGGACCCGAACCGGCCCGCCGAGGGCGACGTCGGCGAAGTTCACCGTGATCTGCTGGGCGGTGTCGTGCCGGTTGAGCAGCGCGACGGCCCGCTTGCCGGAGCCGGCGAGCACCTTGCTCCAGACCTGCGCGTCGGTGCCGGTGTCGGCGACCTTGACGCCCTGCCGGACCAGCGGGTCCTGGTCCACCGCGATGATCTCCGGGTTGGTCAGCGCCGAGATCATCTCCCTCGGCAGGCCACGCGGGTCGGAGCCGATCACCAGGGGTGCGGCCATGATGGCCCACATGCCGAGCTGCGTCTTGGACTCGTCCAGGCTCAACTCGTACCCGCCGCCGGGCAGCGGACGCATGGGCAGCAGGTAGTCCGGGTCGTTGTAGTGCCCCGGCCCGGTGGCCGCCGGGTGGTACGCGTTGACGTCCATGTTGCGCAGCACCCACGGAT
This sequence comes from Micromonospora foliorum, assembly GCF_022229015.1. GTDB lineage: Bacteria > Actinomycetota > Actinomycetes > Mycobacteriales > Micromonosporaceae > Micromonospora > Micromonospora foliorum. Next base: position 34,201 of record NZ_JAKKFF010000467.1, on the reverse strand, counting down.
ACGCCCACTGCGGCGTCGGGTCGGTGAGCCCCACGTCGGTGTAGGTCCGCCACGAGTCGGCGATGGTGGGCGCGTACGTGTAGCTCCAGGTGGAGAGCTGCTCCGGGGTGTACGGGCCGCCGCCCCAGTCCGAGCTGACCGGGTTGCAGATGTTGAGCAGCATCGGCCGGGGCGACTGGCGTACGGCCTCGGCCAGCTCCCGGAAGGTGGTCTCCGGGTCGAGGCCGGCGGCCCGGCCGCAGAGCCAGTCGGCCTTGAGCGCGTCGAAGCCCCAGCCGGCGAACTGGGCGATGTCCGCCTGGTAGTGACCGTTGCTGCCGAGCCCACACTGCCCCGGCAGGTACGGGCCGGCGTCGGTGTAGATGCCGGCCTTCATCCCCCTGCTGTGGATGTACGCGGCCAGCGCGGCCATTCCGCCGGGGAAGCGGGCCGGGTCGGCGACGAGCTGACCGGCCTCGTTGCGCGGGGTGGGCGCGGCCCAGTTGCCGTCGATCCAGACGTAGGTGTAGCCGGCGTCCCGCAGGCCACTGTTGACCATGTAGTCGGTGACCGACCGTACTTCGGCCTCGGTGGGATCGCCGCCGAGGCCGAAGTAGGTGTTCCAGCCCTGGTAGGGCGTCGGGGCGAGGCCGCTGTTGAAGAAGGTCGGCGCGCCCTGGTCCTCCGCGCCGGTGGCCGCCGGGGCGTGACCGGGCCCGTGGCCGGCCTGCGACGGGCCGGCATGGGGTAGGCCGGCGTGGGGTGGGCCGGCGTGGGGTGGGCCGGCGTGGGGTGGGCCGGCCATCGCCGGCATCGGGCTGGCCAGGCCCAGGCCGAGCACGGCCAGGGCAGCGGTCAGCGGTCGGTTCAGGCGCATGGAGGTACTCCTGTCCCTCGGGGGTGGGGGTGGTGGTGCTCCGATCTCAGTCGCGGGTCAGCACGATGAGGTCGGCGTCGTGGGTCGCGCTCCACCGCACGGGCAGGCCGACGGTGGCGAGGTGGCTGCCGGAGTAGTGCCGGTCGCCGTGCGCGTAACGGGCCGCCGGGTCGAGGCCGCGCAGGGGCAACCGGACCGGGCGGGACGGAAGCAGCCCGGCGCCGTCGAGCCGGCCGGTGTGCCAGGCCAGGACGACCACCCGGTTCTCGTCCGGCGCGGTGTACTGCACCGCACAGCGGGCCTGGTCGGGGCCACCGATCAGGTGCACTTCGCCGTACGTGACGACGTCCCGGATCTCCTTGTAGCGGGCGATCCAACCGGCCGCCTCGGCCCGCTCGGCCGGGGTCCACGCCCGGATGTCCGCGCCGATGCCGAGCACACCCGCCATCGCCAGGACGAACCGGAACGCCAGCGTTCGGGGTCGGCTGTCGAACAGGCCGGGCGCGTCGGTGACCCAGGAGCTGAGCAGGTGCGGGGCGTTGGCGTGCAGGAAGCCGTACTGGATGGCCAACCGGTCCAGTGGGCCGGTGTTGTCGCTGGGCCAGAAGACGTCGGCCCGGGCCGCCATCGCCAGGTCGGTCCGCGCGCCGCCTCCGGCGCACGCCTCGATCAGCACCCCGGGGTGGTCCCGGCGCAACCGCTCGTAGATCCGGTGCAGGTTGGCGACGTGCGCGCCGTCGAGGTCGAGCGGGCCCACCCCACCGGGTCGACCCGGCTCGGTACGCGGCCGGTTGAAGTCCCACTTCAGGTAGTCGATATCGTACCGACGCAGCAGATCGTCGACTGTGGAGTGGACGAACTCGGCGACCTCCGGCCGGCCCAGGTCCAGCAGGTACTGGTTGCGGACCGGGGTGAGCGGTCGGCCGTCGACGGAGTAGACCCAGTCCGGGTGCTCGGCGTACAGCGAGGACTTCGGGTTGACGCACTCCGGCTCGACCCAGAGCCCGAAGTTCAGCCCGAGCGCGCGGACGTCGGCGATGAACGTGTCGAACCCGGCCGGGAACTTCGCCGGGTCGGGTGTCCAGTCGCCCAGCCCGGCGGTGTCGTCGTCGCGGCCCACGAACCAGCCATCGTCCACGACGAACGTCTCCACGCCCAGCTCGGCGGCGATCCGGGCGAGCGCGAGCTGGCTCTGCGCCTCGACGGCGAAGTAGGTCGCCTCCCAGGAGTTGTAGAGCACCGGACGGGGGGTGAGCCGCTCCCCGGCCAGCAACCGCTGGTGGGTGTGCCAGACCCGGGCCAACCCGTCCAGGCCGTCCGGGCTGTACGCCCCGGTGGCCACCGGCAGGGTCAGCCGCTCGCCGGCGGCCAACTCCAGCGGGCCGTCGACCAGCTGACGGCCGACCCGGACCCGGGTCAGGCCGCCGGTGTCCCGCTCGGCGCTGATCTCCCACGAGCCGGTCCAGGCCAGCGCCATCCCCCACGCCGGACCGGCCGGCTCGGCGGTGTCGCGTACGGCCAGCCAGGGCACGTGCAGATGCCCGGGTACGCCCTGGGAGCTGCCGATGCTGAAGGTGCCGTGGCCCAGCTCGACGTGGGAGAGCTGGAACTCCTGCTCCCACTGCCCCCACTGGTGGCTGAGCAGCGCGCCGTGCGGCGTCGGTACGCAGAACCCGCCCGATCCGGCCCGGACCACCCGCAGCGCGTGGGTGCCGTCGTTGGTCAGCTCGACCCACCGCTGCACCACGTCGGTGCCGACGGGCACCCGGTAGTGCACGGTGGCGCGCAGCCCGGTGACCGGGTCGGCGAACTCGACGGCCAACTCCCGCTGGTCGGCGTCGATCCGGGCGTCGGTGTGCGCGAAGCCCACCCGGCGCTGCCCGTTCGCCGTCTCGATCACCAGGTCGGCGCCGGTGAACGGGCGGTCGGCGTCGGTGGCGTACTCGATGGGGGCGGCGTCCCCGGCGGTGAGGAACGGGACCGGGCCGTCGTAGGCGACCGGTGAGGGCCCGTCGGAGACGCCGTGCGGCCCCCACGCGACAAGCTCCAGCCAGCGGCCGTGCCCGGGCACCGTCACGGTGTACTCGGTGTGCGTACCGCGCAGCGTCCAGCGCTGCCCGGCCTCGGCGGTCACTTGACCGCTCCGAGCGCCAGACCGGAGACGAAGTGCCGCTGGAAGCGGAGAAACACCGCGACGGTGGGAACGGCCGCGATGACCGTGCCGGCGGCGATCACGTTCCAGGACGAGACGAACTGGCCCTGGAGGGCGAGCAGCGCCGGGGTGACCGGCATGTTGTCGTCGGTACGCAGCACGGTGATCGCCCAGAGCAGGTCGTTGAAGATCCAGGTGAAGGAGAGCGCCCCGAGTGCGGCCAACGCCGGTCGGGTCAGCGGCAGCATCACCCGGGTGAAGATCTGTGCCGTGCCGGCGCCGTCGATGGTGGCCGCCTCCTGGATCTCGCCCGGCAGATCCCGCATGAAGCCGTGCAGGACGAACGTGTAGAAGCCGAGCCCGAAGCCGACCTGCACCGCGATCAACGCCCAGAGCGTGTCGTACAGGCCGGTCAGCTCGCTGAACTTGGCCACCGGGATGAGCAGGATCTGCGGTGGGAGCAGGTTGCCGGCGAGCATCAGCAGCAGGATGGTCCGCCGCCCGGGGATCCGGAAGCGACTCAGCGCGAACGCGGCCATCGCGGCCAGCCCAGGCTCAGCGCCACCGACGGGACGGTGACCAGCATGCTGTTGATCAGCGCACGCAGCTCGCCACCGTCGGTCCACGCCTGCCGGTAGGTGTCCAGGGTGAACGACCGGGGCAGGCTACCCACGCCGTGCGCGGCAATGTCGTCGAACGACCGGGTGGACATCACCACCACCCAGAGCACCGGGCCCAGCCAGAGCAGCGAGAGCAGGATCATGCCGGTGTGGAAGGCCCCGGTACGGAGCTTGTTCATGACGCTTCCTCCCGGAACGCCCGGACCAGGTAGCCGAGGATGACGGCCAGCGCGAGCACGAAGATCACGACAGCGATCGCCGAGGCGTAGCCCAGCCGCAGGCTCTGGAACGCGGTCGAGTACATGTAGGTGCTGAGCAGCTCCGACGAGTGGTACGGCCCGCCCTTGGTCAGTGACCAGACGATGTCGAACGAGCGCAGCGAGTCGATCACGATGACCGACAGCACGACGGCGTTGACCCCCTTGAGCTGGGGAATCGTGACGTGCCGTAGCCGCTGCCAGGCGTTGGCGCCGTCCATCCGGGCCGCCTCGTGCAGCGCCGGGTCGATTGCCTTCAACCCGGCCAGGAACAGCACCATCACGTAGCCGATCTGCCGCCACAGCGCGGGCAGGATCACCGCGTACAGGGCGGTCTGCGGGTCGGCGAGCCAGGGCCGGATCAGCTGCTCCAGGCCCACCGCTCGCAGCAGCGTGTCGGCGATGCCGTCGGGTTGGTAGAAGACCCGCCAGACCAGCGCGGTCACCACCAGTGAGAACACCACCGGGGTGAACAGCGCGGCCCGGTAGAAGCCGACGAAGCGCCGCTCCTTCTGCAGGACCAACGCCATGCCGAACCCGCCCAGCACGGAGAGGCCGCCGAACAGCACCAACCAGATCACCGTGTTGACCAGCGCACCCCGGAAGGTGGCGTCGCCGGCCAACTCGACGTAGTTGTCGGTGCCGACGAAGGTCGGCGGTGTCATCCCGTCCCAGCGGGTGAGGGAGAACCAGAAACCCTGGATCGCCGGCCAGAAGACCCAGACGCTCTCGACCGCGAACGGCACGAGGACGAACGCCACCAGCAGCGGCGACAGTCGAGCCGACCGTCGCCGCCGCCGGGTGGGGGTGACCGAAGTCGTGGAGATCGTTGCTGTCACGTCAGCCCTTGAAGACCTTCTCGGCGCCGGCCTGCCACTCCCGCAGGATCGCGTCGATCTGGTCCGGCTTGTCGATGAACTTGGTCAGCGCGGTGTCCGCGGTCGGCTGGAGGGCGTCGCTGGAGTCGCGGTTGAAGAACTGGGTCAGCTCCTTGGCCTCGTTCAGCATCGCCTTGCCCTTGGCCACCAGCGGCGAGTCCGACGCCTTGGCCTTGGGGTTGGCCGGCAGCACGATGCCGGAGCTGGCCTTGACGTACGCCTCCTGCGCCTCGACCCCGGCCAGGTAGCTGAGCAGGGCCTTGGTCCCGGTCGGGTTGGCGGTCTTCGCGCTGGCGAAGAAGCCGTCGGTCGGCGCCTCCTCGGCCAGTGGCACCGCCGGGTCGATGATCGGGAAACGGAAGAAGTCCAGGTCACCGAGCGCGTCCTTGGGTGCGGCGTCGGCGAAGAAGGTGCCGATCAGGAACATGCCGGTCTTGCCGGCCAGCAACGCGGTGGTCGCCTCCTGGAACGGGTACGCCTTGCCCTTGGGGTCGAAGTAGGGCAGTGCCTCGCGCCAGCGGGTGAAGACCGCCTTGACCTTCGGGTCGTCGAAGCGCTGCTTGCCGGCGAGCAGCTCGCGGTGGAACGGCGCGCCGTTGATCCGGATGTTCAGGTAGTCGAACCAGGCCGAGGCCACCCACGGGGTGTCGCCGAGGCCGATGCCGATCGGCGGGACGCCCTTGCTCTTCAGCGTCTCGCAGAGCGCCAGGAACTCGGTCCAGGTCTTCGGCTCCTGCACGCCCCACTTGGCGAAGTTGGACTTGCGGTAGAAGAAGCCCCACCAGTAGTTGTTCATCGGCACGAAGATCTGCTTGCCGCTGGCGTCGGTGGAGAGGGTGCGCAGCGACTGGGGGTAGTCGTCCAGCGACTTCCACACCTCGGAGACGTCCAGCAGCAGGTTCTTGCTGGCGTAGTCGTTGGCGACCGAGCCCGCGTACCAGGTGTAGAGGTCCGGCGGGTTGGCCGAGGTCAGGTAGGTCGGCAGTTGGGTCCGGAAGGTCTCCGAGGCGATGGTGTTGAGGCTCGCTGTGCCCTTGCCCTGCGCGTTGAAGGTCTCGATCAGCTTCTCCATCGCGGCCTTGGCCTGCGGCGAGGAGAGGTTGGACTGGATGGTGACCGCACCTGAGCCGTTGCTCGTCGTCGGCCCGCTGGCGGAGCTGGCGCACGCGCTGAGGAACGAGCTGGCGCCGAGCGCGCCCAGGCCGGCGAGCCCGAGGTGGCCAAGGAATCGCCGGCGACCGGGGTCGAAGTCGCTCACGGAGGTATCCCTTCCTTTACGACACTCAGCGTCACCACGCGATGTGTCGTCCATGTGAATGCTGTGACGAGAAGGTTGCATCGCCCCTCGTCGGCTGTCAAGATATCTTCGTAATTAATGATTAGACGAGACCCAGGCGGAGGTCAGGTGGATCAGCCTATGCGCCGGCTTGACGGCAAGAACGCGCTGGTCACCGGCGCGATGGGTGGGATCGGCGCGGCCATCGCCCGGCGGCTCGCCGCCGAAGGGGCAGGCGTCGCGCTGCTCGACGTGGCCGACCCGGCCCCGCTGGCCGAGGAACTGACCGCGCAAGGCCACCGTGCACTGTCCGTAGTGGGTGATGTCAGCGACGAGGCCGACTGGACCGCCGCCGTGCGCGCCGTACGGGACCGCCTCGGCCCGGTCGACATCCTGGTCAGCACCGCGTACGCCGTCCGGGTCGCCCCGGCGCACGAGACCAGCCGGCAGTCCTGGGACCACCAGCTCGGCGTCAGCCTCACCGGTTCGTTCCTCGGCGTCCGCGCCTGCCTGGACGACCTGCGGGCACGCTCGGGCGCGGTCGTGCTGATCTCCTCGGTGCACGCGCTGGTCGGGTTGCCCGGCCGGCCCGCGTACGCCGCGGCCAAGGGCGGCCTGGTCGCGCTCGGCCGCCAACTCGCCGTGGAGTACGGCCCGCAGGTCCGGGTCAACACCGTGCTGCCCGGGCCGATCCTCACCGCCGCCTGGGCCGACGTGTCCGAAGAGGACCGGCAGCGCAGCGTCGCGGAGACCGTCGCGAAGCGCTTCGGCACACCGGACGAGGTGGCCGCCACTGTCGCCTTCCTCGCCTCGCCGGACGCCGCCTACGTCACCGGCGCGAGCCTCGTGGTGGACGGTGGCTGGACAGCGGTGAAAGCCTCGGCCTGAGAGATCGATACCGACCAGCGAAAAGGCCAGGAGCATTGGCACAGTACGCACGCCGCGGCGTCCACGGGCAGACCGTCGAAGCGATCGCCCGTCGCATCCTCACCGGCGAGATCGCCGCCGGCGCGACCCTCAACATCGTCGCGCTGCAGGAGGAGTTCGGCGTCAGCCTCACGGCGCTCCGCGAGGCGCTGAAGGTCCTCTCGGCCAAGGGCATCGTCGACGCCCGGCAGAAGCGCGGCACCTTCGTCCGACCCCGTGCGGACTGGAACCTGCTCGACGGTGACGTGATCCGCTGGCAGTTCGCCGAGGGCACCGACCAGCGGTTGCTCGACCAACTGCACGAGGTGCGCGCCATCATCGAGCCGGCCGCCGCGCGGCTGGCGGCCACCCGGGCCACCGAGGACGACCTGACCGCCCTCGACCGGGCACTGGCCGAGATGGCCCAGGCCAACGGTGATCCCGCCGCCGCCATCGCCGCCGACCTCGCCTTCCACCGCGCGCTGCTCACCGCGACCCACAACGAGCTGCTGGAGCGGATGGAGGTGGTGATGGAGACCGGGCTCGCCGAACGGGACCGGCTGGTGCACGGCGGCACCGCACACGACGACCCGGTGCCCAGCCACCGCGCGGTGGTCGACGCGCTGCGCGACCGGGACGAGACGGCGGCCGAGACCGCGATGCGTCAGTTGCTGGACAAGGCCGTCCGCGACGTCGAGAAGGCACGGGGACGAAGGGGCAGTCGGTGAAGATCGAGCGGATCGAGACCTTCCTGGTCGCGCCACGGTGGTTGTTCTGCCGGGTGGAGACCGACGACGGGCTGGTCGGGTGGGGTGAGCCGGTCGTCGAGGGCCGCGCCGAGGTGGTGCGCAGCGCGGTCGAGGTGCTCTCCGAATATCTGCTCGGCGCGGACCCCCTGCGCATCGAGCAGCACTGGCAGGTGCTCACCAAGGGCGGCTTCTACCGCGGCGGCCCGATCCTCTCCAGCGCGGTCGCCGGCCTCGACCAGGCGCTCTGGGACATCGCCGGGCAGGCGTACGGCGCGCCGGTGCACGCGCTGCTCGGCGGGCACGTGCGCGACCGGGTACGGATCTACTCGTGGATCGGCGGGGACGAACCCGGCGAGGTGGCCGACGCCGCCGCCGCGCAGGTCGCCGCCGGCCTCACCGGGGTCAAGATGAACGCCTGCGGGCGGCTCTCGCCGATCCCCACCTCGGCCGAGGTGGACGCCGTCATCGGCCGGGTGGCCGCCGCCCGGGAGGTGCTCGGCCCCGACCGGGACATCGCTGTCGACTTCCACGGTCGCGCCGGCATGGCCGCCGTCCGCCGGATCCTGCCCGAGCTGGCCGCCCTGCGCCCGTTCTTCGTGGAGGAGCCGGTCCTGCCCGACCAGGCTCACCACCTGCCCGACATCGTCGCCAGCACGCCGATCCCGGTGGCCACCGGTGAGCGCCTCTACGGTCGGTCCGAGTTCCTCGGCCCGTTGCAGGCCGGGGTCGCCGTGGTCCAACCGGACCTGTCGCACGCCGGTGGGATCTCCGAGGTCCGTCGGATCGCCGCGCTGGCCGAGACGTACGGCGCGCTGCTCGCCCCGCACTGCCCGCTCGGCCCGATCTCCCTGGCGGCCAGCCTCCAGGTGGCCTTCGCGACGCCGAACTTCCTGATCCAGGAGCAGAGCATCGGCATCCACTACAACGCCGGCTCGGAGTTGCTGGACTACCTGGTCGACCCGGAGCCGTTCCGGTTCGTGGACGGGCACATCGCCCGCCTCGACCGGCCCGGGTTGGGCATCACGGTCGACGAGGCGGCGGTCCGCAAGGCCGCCCAGAGCCCGCACGCCTGGCGCAACCCGGTCTGGCAGCACGCCGACGGGTCGTTCGCCGAGTGGTGACCGACGCGCGGCCGGTGGCTCTGCGAATGGCGTACGACGCCGCGCACGGCGGCCGGTGGACGAGTCTGCACGGCGGTGGCCGGGAGTGGCTCTGGCGTGGCCCGGAACCCGGCCGGCACGAGGTACGCCCCGACGACGCGTTCGTCGACGCCGGCGGCCTGGAGGAGTGCCTGCCCACCGTGCGCGGCGAGCCCGACCACGGCGAGGTGTGGTCGCGGCCGTGGCGCAGCGCCGCCCCCGGCACCGTGGTCATCGAGCGGCCGACGTTCACCCTCACCCGCCGGATCACCGACTCCGGCGGCGTGGTGGTGGCCGACTACCGCCTGGCCGCCGACCCCGGGTACCGGTTCGTCTGGGCCGCGCACGCCCTGCTCGACCTCTCCCCCGCCGCCCGCCTGGACGCGCCCACCGGCACCCCGACCCGGCTGCACCCGGAGGCCGCCGCGCTCCTGCCGCCGGGCAGTTGGCCCACCGGCGACCCGTGGTTGACCGGGCCGTGGCCGGCCCCGGCCGGGCTGACCCTGGCCGGGCTGACCCTGGACATGTTCGGGCCGGACGACGGGACCGCGCTCGGCGCGGTGCTGCTCGACTGCGCCCGGGTCCAGGTGCTCGACGGACCGGACCGGCTGACTCTGGAGCTGGAGTGCGCCGGCCAGCCCCGCAGCACCGCGCTCTGGCGCAACCTGGGCGGCTGGCCGGCGAACCGCCCCTACCGCAGCGTCGGCATCGAACCGATGCTCGGCGCGGCCTTCGACCTGGCCGACGCCGGCCCCGACGACGCGGCGGTCGTCCCGGCCAGCGGCGAGGTCGCCTGGCGACTCACCATCTCCGCCCACCGCATCCACTGAGGACACGTGATGAACCTGCTCGACGAGCTGCGTACCCATCGACTGCTGGCCATCGTGCGCGGCCCGGACCCGGCCGCCGCGCTGGCCGCCGTGCTCACCCTGGCCGAGAGCGGCGTCGCCCTGGTCGAGGTCTCGATGACCAGCGCCGACGCGCTCGGCATCCTCCGCCGGGCCCGGGCCGCTCTCGGGCCCGACTTCGCCCTGGGCGCCGGCACCGTGCTCACCGCCGAGGACGCCCGCGCGGCGGCCGACGCGGGCGCCGGCTTCCTGGTCACCCCGGCGATCGCGGCGAGCCTCGCCGAGGGTGGCCGGCTCGGGCTGCCGGTGCTCGCCGGTGCCCTCACCCCCACCGAGGTGGTGCAGGCCACCGACGGCGGGGCCGCCGCGATCAAGCTCTTCCCGGCCTCCCTCGGCGGGCCCGACTACCTCGGCGCCCTGCGCGACCCGTTCCCCGGTACCGCGTTCGTGCCGGTCGGTGGGGTCGATGCGGACGGCGCGCGGCACTACCTCGACCGGGGCGCGACAGCGGTCGGCGTCGGTTCCCCGCTGCTCGGCGACGCCGTCCGAGGCGGCGACCCGGCGGCGTTGCGGGAGCGCGCCGCCGCCTTCCTCGCGGCGGTCCGGCCATGACCGACCTGCTCACCCTCGGCGAGACGATGGCGGCGTTCCGCACCACCGGCCCACTGCGACTGGGCGGCACCGCCGATATCTCCGTCGCGGGCTCCGAGTCGAACGTGGCGATCGGCCTGGCCCGGCTCGGCCACCGGGCCGCCTGGGTCGGTGTCACCGGTGCCGACGAGCCCGGCGAGCTGGTCCGCCGGACGCTGCGCGCCGAGGGCGTCGACCTGACCTGGTCCCGGGTCGACGCGACCGCCCCGACCGGGCTGATCCTCTTCGAGAACCGGGTCGCCGACATCAACCGGGTCACCTACCACCGCGCCGGGTCGGCCGGCTCCCGGCTGGGCCCGGCCGACGTGACCCGGGCCTTCGACGCTCCCGGGCCACCACCCCGGCTGCTGCACGTCACCGGCATCACCTGCGCGCTCGGCGTCGAGCCGTACCAGGCGGTGGTGGAGGCCGTACGACGCGCCCGCGCGGCCGGCAGCACGATCTGCCTGGACGTCAACCACCGCAACCGGCTCTGGTCGGTCGCCGAGGCCGCCGCCGCGCTGCGCCCGCTGCTGCCCTCGATCGACCTGGTGATCGCCTCCGACGACGAGTTGGCCGTGCTGACCGACGCGACCGACCCGGCCTCGGCGTTACTCTCGGCCGGCGTCACCGAGGTCGTGGTCAAACACGGTGCCGGTGGCGCGACCAGCCACCGCGCGACCGGCGCCATCCACCGTCCAGCCCGGACGGTGCCGGTGGTGGACACCGTCGGCGCGGGCGACGCCTTCGTCGCCGGGCTGCTCTCCGGCTGGCTGGACGGCGTCGACGCGCCGACCCGACTGGACCGGGCCGTCACCGCCGGGGCGTTCGCGGTCGCCACCCGGGGTGACTGGGAGGGCCTGCCCGACCGGGCCGAGCTGGCGCTGCTCGACCACGGCCCCGGCGGTACGGTCCGCTGACGACCCTTGGAGGAGCACCATGGAGCTGACCGAGCCGACCGTCTGGAGCACCGACCGGCTGGAGTTGGGTGAGGGCCTGCGCTGGGTCGACGACCGGCTGGTCCTGGTCGACCTGCTGGCCGGGCGACTGTTGGAGACCGACGGCGACGCCCCGACCCCGCTGCGGGAGCTGCGCCGCCTCGACGTGCCGCTCGGCGCGGTCGCCCCGGTGGCCGACCGACCCGGCGAGTGGTTGGCCGCCGCCGGGACCAGCGTCACGGTGCTGCCCGCCACCGGCGACCCCCGACCGGTCGTCGAGCTGGTCGCCGACGCGCCCGAGCCGACCCGGATGAACGACGCGGTCGCCGACCCGCACGGCCGCTTCTGGGCCGGCAGCATGACGTACGCGATGGTGCCCGGCGGGGGCACGCTGTTCCGCCTCACCCCGGGCGCCGAGCCGGTCCCCGCGGTGACCGGGCTGACCATCCCGAACGGGCCGGCGTTCGACGCGGCCGGCACCACCATGTACCTGGCCGACACCCCGCGCGGCGAGATCGACAGGTTTACCGTCGACCCCGCCACCGGGGCCCTGAGCGGGCGGGAGCCGTTCCTGCGGCTGTCCCCCGCCGACGGCGGCCCGGACGGCATGACGCTCGACGCGGCCGACCACCTCTGGATCGCGCTGTGGGGCGGCTCCGCGGTACGCCGCTACCGGCCCGACGGCACCCTCGACCGGGAGATTCGACTGCCGGCCAAGCAGCCCGCCGGCATCTGCCTGGGCGGTCCCGACCTGCGGCGACTCTTCATCGGCACCGCCCGGGTGGGGCTGGAATCGGCGGGCCCGCAGGACGGCGCGCTGCTCGCGGTCGACGTCCCGGTGCCGGGCCTGCCCGCCGCACGGGCCGGAGCGCCGGCGACCTGATCGGAGGCATACCGGACGCCAGGGCGGGAACAACCGCACCGAAGCGCGGTACCAGCCGACCGGTAGGGAGCGAGCCGATGAGCACCATGGGGCGGACGTCATGAACGGGCCGGTCGGCGACGAGCCGATGGGCGAGCTGGAGCTGGTGCACACCTTCACCGGCCCGATGCCGACCGGGGTGAGCGTCTCGCACCGGGGCCGGATCTTCGTCAACTTCCCGAAGTGGGGCGACGAGGTGCCCGCCACCGTCGTCGAGCTGCGCGACGGCCGGGAGGTGCCCTACCCCGACCAGGCGTGGAACGACCCGTCCGGCGACGACGACGCGGGCGCGTTCGTCTCGGTGCAGAGCATCGTGGTGGACCCGGCCGACCGGCTCTGGGTACTGGACACCGGCAGCCCGATGTTCCAGCCCACCAAGCCGGGTGGCCCCAAGCTGGTCCGGATCGACCTGGACACCGACACGGTCGCCCAGGTGATCACCTTTCCGACCGACGTGGCGCTGCCGACGACGTACCTCAACGACGTCCGCTTCGACCTGCGGCGGGGCGAGTCGGGGGTCGCGTACATCACCGACTCGGCGGACTCCGGGCCGAACGGGATCATCGTGGTGGACCTGGCCAGCGGAGCCTCCTGGCGGCGGCTGCACGACCACCCGTCCACCAAGGCGGAGCCGTTGACGTCGTTCCGCCCGGTGGTCGAGGGCCGGCCGTTCCTCGAACGGCCGGCCGACGGCCCGCCGAAGCCGGTGAGCATGGGCTCCGACGGCATCGCCATCTCCGCCGACGGCACCCGGCTCTACTACTGCCCGCTGGCGTCCCGGCGCCTGCACAGCGTCTCCACCGAAGCGCTGGCCGACCCGGGCGTCACCCAGGAGGCGGTCGCCGCGACAGTGGTCGACGAGGGCGACAGAGGCACCGCCTCGGACGGGTTGGAGAGCGACGACGCGGGGCGGCTCTACCTCACCTCGTACGAGCACAACGCGGTGCTGCGTCGACTGCCCGACGGCGAGTACGAGACCCTGGTGCACGACCCGCGCCTGCTCTGGCCGGACACCATGTCGGTGGCCACCGACGGGTACCTCTACGTCACTGCCAACCAACTGCACCGGCAGCCGCAGTACCAGCGGGGCAAGGACTTGCGCCGCAAGCCGTACGCGCTGTTCCGCACCCGCATCGATGCCGGCCCGGTGCTGCTGCGCCGCTGAGCACCGGCGCTGCGAGCGTGATCAGGCGGGCAGGGTGCGGTCCAGGAGGTCGAAGAGCGCGGCCCAGTGACGCTCGGTGGCCTGCTCGTCGTACGCCGGGGTGTCCGTCATGGTGTAGCCGTGGTGCGCGCCGGTGTACACCTCGGAGCGGTAGCGCACCCCGGCGGCGTCGAGCGCCTTCTCCAGGGTGGCGATCTGCTCGGGGGTCATCGACTGGTCAGCGTCGGCGTGCCCGAAGTACACCTCGCCGGTGATCGAGCCGACGCCGAGGTGTGGGCTGTCCGGCGCGTCGGTGACGATCCGCCCGCCGTGGAAGCTCGCCACCGCGGCGATGCGGTCCGGGTGCGCCTCGACGGCCCGCAGCGCGTTCGTGCCGCCCATGCAGTAGCCGGTGATGGCGACCGGGCCCGGCCGGACGTCGTCGCGGGTGGCCAGGAAGTCGAGGTACGCGGCGGTGTCCCGGTTGATCACGTCGGGGGTCAACGCGCCGACCAGCGGCATGATCTTCTCGAAGAGGGCGGCGCGCTGGTCGGCCTCGCCGAGGCGGGACAGGTCGAACAGCGGTGCCCGGCCGGCCCGGTAGAACAGGTGGGGCGTCAGCACCAGGTAGCCGCGTTCGGCGATCCGCTCGGCCATCTCGACCAGGCGGGGGCGCGGCCCGAAGGCGTCCATGAAGAGCAGCACCGCCGGGAACGGACCGTCGCCGTCCGGTCGGGTGAGGGACGCGTCCGCGATCCCGTCGCTGGTCGGGATGTCCACCGTCGTCGTCAGCACCGTGCCTCCTGGTACGCCGATCTTGGTCCCGTTCGGAACGTTACTCGCCGGGGAGGGAGTAGGGCACCGGTCCGCCAGCCAGGGACTGCCGATCCCTGGACAAGGCCACCCTGGGCGGTGGCCGGAGCCTGACCCAGTGTTGGTGGCGACCGATGAAGACACCGTTGACCTGGGGGTTGTCGTGCTCGACCTGACCGTTCCGGAGCTGACCGGAAAGCTCGCCGTGGTGACCGGCGGCAGCGACGGGCTGGGCCTCGGCCTGGCCGCCCGGCTGGCGCGCGCCGGTGCCGAGGTGGTGCTGCCGGTCCGCAACCCGGCCAAGGGCACCGCCGCGCTGGAGGCCGTCCGGGCCGCCGCTCCGGGTGCCGTCGTGTCGACCCGGCCGCTGGACCTCGCCTCGCTGGGGTCGGTGGCCGCGCTGGCCGACACGTTGCTCGGTGAGGGCCGACCGATCCACCTTCTCATCAACAACGCGGGCGTGATGAGCCCTCCCACCCGACATGCCACCGCGGAAGGTTTCGAGCTCCAGTTCGGCACCAACCACCTCGGCCACTTCGCGTTGACCGGACGGCTGCTGCCGCTGCTCCGGGCGGGGCAGGCCCGCGTCACCACGATGTCGAGCAGCGCCGCCCGCTCCGGCCGGCTGGACTGGGACGACCTCCAGAGCAACCGCAGGTACGCGTCGATCCGCGCCTACAACGCCTCGAAGCTGGCCACCCTGCACTTCGGGCTGGAACTCGACCGGCGCAGTCGGGCCGGCGACTGGGGCATCGTGAGCAACGTCGCCCACCCGGGCACCACCATGACCAACCTGTACGCGTCCGGCCCCAATCTGGGCCGCAGCCGCCCCTCGCTGCACCACTCGATCATGAGTCGGCTGGCCCGCTGGGGGATCCTGGTGCATTCGGTGGATGCTGGGCTGCTTCCTGCCCTGTACGCGGCCACCAGCCCACAGGCGCAGGGCGGCCGGTTCTACGGCCCGGACGGTCTGGGCCAGTTCACCGGCGCGCCAACCGAGTTGACCGTCTACCGCTCGGCGCGCAGCACCGACGACGCCGCCCGGCTCTGGGCCGCCTCCGAGCGGCTGGTGGGCGTCGAGTACCCCGGCAACTGACTGGGGCGCCCGACGTTCTCAGGCGGGGACGAACCGGACCGCGTCGGCGACCACGAACCCGTTGGTCTCCTCGGTGCGGATCAGCACGCTGCCGTCGCTGCCCGCCGTGAACGGGTAGGTGCCCAGGGGCACCCACTGGCCGCCGGCCTGCCGCTGGTCGACCGTCTTGGTGATCATCCCGCCGGCGTACGCGATGTCCACCGGCACGTTGGTGGCCCGGTTCGCGTGCGCGGTCCAGCGCAGCTGCACCGTCCACGAGCCGGCGGTGGGCAGCGTCGGGCGGAACCGCAGCCGGTTGACCCCCTTGTCGACGTTGCCGTCGTGCTCGTAGTCCGGGCCGTAGTAGCCGCCGGTGCTGCTGCTGCGTACCCACGTCCCGGCCCGGGTGATCCCACTTGCCGACGCGTTGTCCAGGATCACCTCGCTGCCGGAACCCCACTCCAGCACCCCGCCGTCCTGGCGCAGCCGGGCCTGGAGGGCGGGCACGGAGACGGCCTGTACGGCGAGGTTCCCGGCGAGCGCCAGGGACGCCGCGGTGGCCGCGGCCTGCCCGAGGATCATGAACACGGGTTCCATCCGGATCGAGCCGTACGCGATGTGGCTCGCCGAGAGGCAGACCGGCACCAGCAGGTTGGCGCACTGCGCCTGGTGCGGCACGATCGCTCGGTAGCTCACCGGGTACGGCGCCGGCACGCCGATCTGCACGTCCCCCTCGTTGCGGACCCGGCCGTCGACGACCACCCGCTGACAGTTGTGCGAGTCCATCGTGTAGCTGGCCAGGCCCACCGAGTCGGTGGCGCGTACCCGGCCCCGACAGTCGGCCTCGGTCATCACGTACGCGGAGACCATCCGGCGCGCCTCGCGGATGTAGAGCATCGGCGGCCAGCCGCCCGTGCTGGTGAACTCGTCCACCGGCAGCCCCCACCGGGCGGTCGAGTCACGTACCGACGCCGGCAGTCGGGGGTCGTTGGCCAGGAACCACATCAGCCCCTGCTGGTAGGTGCGGTGCTCGGCGATGATGCTCTCCCGCGCCGCCCAGCTCGCCGTCGGGTACGCGTAGTTGAAGCCGATGTTGTCGGTCGACACCGCGCCGTTGTTGTTGGAGTCGGTCTTCCCGCCGCCGATCGAGTGGGTGGAGAAGTACGGTCCCGGGTAGCCGGCCTGGATGTGTCGCAGCAGCAGCTCGTACCGGATCGGGTCGTAGCCGGACGGCTTGCCGAACGGGATCCGGTTGGCCGCCTGGGTCAGGCACATCCGGAAGCAGTACGCCTGGATCCGGTCGTCCCCGCTGCCCTGCGGGGCGAGCGGGGTGGCGGAGATGCCCGGCAGCAGGCCGCTCGCGGGCGAGCCGGCCGTCACGTACGGGTCGACGGGGTAGACGAACTGGTGGGTGTTGCGCGACTGCACCCCGTTGATCGTCTCGCCGTAGGTGTCGTTGGACTCCCGCCCGACGGTGAACCCCACCCCGGCCATGGCCAGCAGGTCGCCCTCGTAGGTGGCGTCGACGAACACCCCGCCCCGGTAGATCGACCCGTCCTCGGTCCGCAGCTCGGTGATCCGGTTGCCGGTGCGGCCGAGGCCGCTCAGCCGGGCGTTGACGATCACCGGAACGCCCGCCTCGGCCAGCATCTCGGCGAAGACGGCGGCGGCGACGTGCGGTTCGAAGGTCATCCGCAGCGGCGACGTCGGCGTGAGGGTTCCACCGTGGTACTTCACGTACACCCGGCGGTAGAACTCGGCGGCCAGCCCGCCGATGGACGCCTGGACGCCGGTGTCGGTGGCGCCCAGCCCGGCGGTGCTCAACCCACCCACGTGGCTGGTGGGCTCCACCACCACGGCGGTGCGGCCGAGCCGGCGCATGGTGATCGCGGCGGCCAGCCCGCCGGAGGTGGCACCGTAGACGACCAGGTCGGCGGTGGTGATGGCGGCTCGGGCGGGGTCGGCGCAGAACGGGCCGTCGAGACTGGCCAGGACGAGGCCGGCGCCGCCGACGGTCAACAGCCGACGACGGGACAGGTGCAGGGGCACGGCGGGGCTCCCGGGGGGTCACCGGTGGAGGGGACGGTTACAGAAGCACGCCGCTGCCGCTGCGAACGAGATTCTTCAATCTCTGCCGGCGGGTGTCAACGGGTCACGGCCGGTAACGGTAGCCCATTCCCGGCTCGGTGATGAGGTGCCGGGGGCGGGCCGGGTCGTCCTCCAGCTTGCGCCGCAACTGGGCCAGGTACTGCCGCAGGTAGTTGGTCTCGTTCTGGTACTCCGGCCCCCACACGTCGTGCAGGAGCTGACGTTGGCTGACCAGCTTGCCGGGGTGACGCAGCAGCTTCTCCAGCACGCTCCACTGGGTGGGGGTCAGCTTGACCTCGGTGCCGTCGTCGCTGCGCACGCTGTGGTCGGCCAGGTCGACGGTGTGCTGACCGATCCGCAGTGCCGGCACCGCCTCGCTGGGCGCGCCGAGGCGGCGGGTGACCGCGCGGATGCGGGCCAGCAGTTCCTCCACCCCGAACGGCTTGGTGACGTAGTCGTCGGCGCCCGCGTCGAGCGCCGCGACCTTGTCCTCACTGCCGGCCCGGCCGGAGAGCACGATGATCGGCACGGTGGTCCACCCCCGCAGGCCCCGGATCACCTCCACGCCGTCGATGTCGGGCAGGCCCAGGTCCAGCACCACCAGGTCGGGCGGGTGGCTGGCGGCGGCCTTCAACGCGGCGGCCCCGGTGCCGGCGACGTCCACGTCGTACCGGCGGGCACGCAGGTTGATGCGCAGGGCACGCAGGATCTGCGGCTCGTCGTCGACGACCAGGATGCGCGTCATTCCTGCGGCCCCTCCGAGGTGGTCGGCGCGGCCGGCAGCCGCAGCACCATGGTGAGCCCACCGCCGGGGGTGGTCTCCGGGGTGATGCTGCCACCCATCGCCTCGGCCAACCCCCGGGACAGGGCAAGACCGAGACCGACGCCGGTCTGGTTGTCCCGGTCACCGAGGCGTTGGAACGGCAGGAAGACGTGCTCCCACTGGTCCTCCGGGATGCCCGGCCCTCGGTCGATCACCCGCAGCTCAACCTGGCCGGCGTGGGCGCTGGCGGTGATCGTGGGCGGCTGACCCGGCGGGCTGTACCGCAACGCGTTGGCGACGATGTTGACCAGCACCCGTTCCAGCAGGCCCGGGTCGGCGGTGGCGGCCGGCAGGTCGGCCGGGATGTCCGTGCCGACCGTCGCGGCCGCCGGGCCAAGTTCGTCCAACGCCAGGGGTACGGCGTCCTCCAGGCCGATCGCGGTCGCCGAGATGCCCAGCACGCCCGCCTGGAGCCGGCTCATGTCCAGCAGGTTGCCGACCAGCCGGGCGAGGCGGTCCAGTGACTCCTCGGCGGTCTCCAGCAACTCCTCGCGGTCGGACTCGTCGAACTCGATGTCGTGGCTGCGCAGGCTGGTCACGGCCGCCTTCGCGGACGCCAGCGGCGTACGCAGGTCGTGGCTGACCGCCGCGAGCAGCGCGGTGCGCATCCGGTCGGCGGCGGCGAGGGGCCGGGCGGTGGCGGCCTCCTCGGCGAGCCGTTCCTGGCGCAGCGCGACGGCGGCCTGGGCGGCGAACGCCTCGACGATCCGCCGGTCGGCGGCTTCCAACCGCCGGCCGCTGAGCACCACGGTGATCCGGTCGTCGACAGGTACCGCCGTCTCGCCGCCGTCGGGCGTGCAGGCCGGCTGCTCGCCGACGCTGGCCACCACACACCAGGCGTGCTCCTCGCGGGCCCGCTCCGGACGCCCGCCGGCCTCCTCGGCCAGCTCCAGCACGCTCACCGCGCGCAGCCCGAAGGTCTCCCGGAGCTGATCCAACAGGGCGGGCAGGGGACGTTCGCCGCGCAGCACACCACCGGCGACGGCGGCGAGGGTCTGCGCGTCGGCGGCGGCCCGCGCGGCCTCCCGGGTACGCCGGGCGGCCACGTCGACGATCCAGCTCACCGCCAACGCCACACCGACGAAGACGGCCAGGGCGAGCAGGTTGTCCGCCTCGGCGATGGTCAGCGTGCGGAAGGGCGGGGTGAAGAACCAGTTGAGCAGCAGCGAGCCGCCGAGCGCGGCGACGAGGGCCGGCCACACCCCGCCGACCAGCGCGACCCCGACCACCCCGGCGAGGAACAGCAGGATGTCGTTGGTCAGCGTGAGGTCGGGCAGGGTCTTCAGCAGCAGGGTGAGCAGCGGCATGCCCAGCACCGCCAGGCCGAAGCCGAGCAGCCGGCGGCGTCGGGACAGCGCCGCCGGCACGGCCGCCGCCCGGCGACCCTTGCCGGCCTGTTTGTGGGTGACCAGGTGCACGTCGATCGAGCCGGAGAGCGCGGTGGTGGTCACCCCGACACCCCGGGCGAAGATCTGCGCGAGGCGACCCCGCCGGCTGGCGCCGAGCACCAGCTGGGTGGCGTTCACGCCCTGGGCGAAGTCCAGCAGCGCGGCCGGCACGTCGGTGCCGAGCACCTGGTGGTACGTGCCACCCAGGCTCTCCACCAGCACCCGTTGCCGGGCCAACTGGGCCGGGTCGGCCCCGGCCAGGCCGTCGCTGCGGGCCACGTGCACGGCGAGCAGGTCCGCGCCCTTGCTGCGAGCCGCGACCCGGGCCGCGCGACGGACCAGCGTCTCCCCCTCCGGGCCGCCGGTCAGCGCGACCACCACCCGTTCCCGGGCCTCCCAGGTGGCCGCGATGCCCTGCTGGCTGCGGTAGCGGTCGAGCTGCTCGTCGACCTTGTCGGCCAACCAGAGCAGCGCCAGCTCACGCAGCGCGGTGAGGTTGCCGACCCGGAAGTAGTTGCCCAACGCGGCGTCGATCTTGTCGGGTCGGTAGATGTTGCCGTGCGCCATCCGTCGGCGCAGCGCCTCCGGGGTCATGTCGACCAGCTCGACCTGCTCGGCGGCGCGGACGATCTCGTCCGGCACGGTCTCCCGCTGGGTGGTGCCGGTGATCTGCGCGACGACGTCGTTGACCGACTCCAGGTGCTGCACGTTGACCGTGGACAGCACGTCGATGCCCGCGTCGAGCAGCTCCTGGACGTCCTGCCAGCGCTTGCCGTGCCGGGAACCGGGCACGTTGCTGTGCGCCAACTCGTCGACCACCGCGATCTGTGGCCGGCGGGCCAGCACCGCGTCCAGGTCCATCTCGGTGAACTCCGCGCCCCGGTAGTCCATGGTCCGGCGGGGCACCTGCTCCAGGTCGCCGAGCATCGCGGCGGTGTGGTGCCGGCCGTGGGTCTCCACGAAACCGATCACCACGTCGGCGCCGCGCGCGGCCCGCCGCTGGGCCTCCTCCAACATGGCGTACGTCTTGCCGACGCCGGGGGCGGCCCCGAGATAGATGCGCAGTTCTCCACGTGGCACGGGGACCATCCTCCCTGGTCAGATCGGCGGGCGGGGCCGCGCCCGGTCGGCACGGCCCCGCCTGCGCGCGTGCTCAGCGTGCGGCG
The DNA here is from genome assembly GCF_022229015.1 of Micromonospora foliorum. Lineage (GTDB taxonomy): Bacteria > Actinomycetota > Actinomycetes > Mycobacteriales > Micromonosporaceae > Micromonospora > Micromonospora foliorum. The sequence continues at coordinate 13,533 of NZ_JAKKFF010000467.1, read as the reverse complement.
AACTGCTTGTCGAGGGCGAGGTTGAGCTCCAGCACGTTGACGCCGGGTTCACCCAGGAAGCCCAGCCCACGCCCGTCGGTGTGCTCCCTGACCAGCTTGCGGACCGCCGCCGGGTCCGCGCCGCGCTCCCGCGCGACCCGGTTCACCTGCAACTCGGCGTACGCCGGGCTGATCTGCGGGTCGAGGCCGCTGGCGCTGGCGGTGACCGCGTCGGCGGGCACCGCCGGGTCGGCGGGCGCGTCGCCCCGGATCGGGGTGATGACCCCACCGGCGGCCACGTAGTCCTCGCCGGGCTGGGCCAGCTCCACCGCCACCCCCTGGTAATCGGGGACGAACGGAGTCGCCGGAGCGGCCTGGTTGACGCTGACCACCCGGGTGACCGGGCCGGTCAGACCGTCGGCGCGGAAGACCGCGAGCACGGCACCCACCCCGTCGGCGGTGCAGTACGGGCGTCGACCGTCGACGCCGTTCAGCTCGCCGACGGACCTGCTGCGCCCGCACACCTGGGTGAGCAGGCTCTCGCTGGACTCCTCCGGGTCGGTGGCGATGGTGTCGACCACGCTCTCCGGGCCCAGGTTGCTGGCCGAGGTGGAGGTCGGGTCGTAGCCGTCGCCGGCGGCGGAGGGGCGGGACTGGAAGTACCGGGCGACGGGGTTGCCGTCCGCGTCGGTGAAGGACTGGCCGATCAGCGCGCTGCCGACCGTCGTCCCGCCCGAGGAGATCAGCGAGCCGTCGCTCTTGTGGTTGAGGCCGGGTAGCTGACCAACCGCTACCAGGGCCAGCGGGTAGACCAGGCCGAGCAGCACCGTGAAGACGAGTACGGCGCGCAGCGCGGCGAGGTGTTGGGCAATCCAGGTGGGTAGACGCATCACGAAATCCCCGGGATGAACTGGATGAGCAGGTCGATGAGCTTGATCCCGATGAACGGCACGATGATGCCGCCCAGCCCGTACACCAGCAGGTTGCGGCTGAGCAGCTTCGACGCGGCGGCCGGCCGGTACCGCACGCCGCGCAGGGCGAGCGGGATCAGCGCGATGATCACCAGGGCGTTGAAGATGACCGCGGCGAGGATCGCCGACTCCGGGCTGGACAGCCGCATGATGTTCAGCGCGTCCAGGCTCGGGTAGAGGCCGGCGAACATGGCCGGGATGATCGCGAAGTACTTCGCGATGTCGTTGGCGATGCTGAACGTGGTCAGCGCGCCACGGGTGATCAGCAACTGCTTGCCGATCTCGACGATCTCGATCAGCTTGGTCGGGTCGGAGTCGAGGTCGACCATGTTGCCGGCCTCCCTGGCTGCCGACGTACCGGTGTTCATCGCCACCCCGACGTCGGCCTGAGCCAGCGCCGGCGCGTCGTTGGTGCCGTCGCCGGTCATCGCGACCAGCCGGCCACCCTCCTGCTCCCGCTTGATCAGCGCGAGCTTGTCCTCCGGCGTCGCCTCGGCCAGGAAGTCGTCCACCCCGGCCTCGTCGGCGATCGCCTTCGCGGTACGCGGGTTGTCGCCGGTGATCATCACGGTCCGGATGCCCATCCGACGCATCTCGTCGAACCGCTCGCGCATGCCGGACTTGACCACGTCCTTCAGGTGGATGACACCGAGCGCACGGGCGGGCGCACCGTCGACGTGCTCGGCGACGACAAGCGGGGTGCCGCCGGTGCCGCTGATCGCGTCCACGATCTCGCCGACCTGCTCGGTCGGGTGGCCGCCGTTCTCCCGTACCCACTTCATCACCGCGGCGGCGGCGCCCTTGCGGACCCGGCGGGCCGTGCCCACCGCGCCGCCGTCCACGCTGGCGTCCGGGGTAAGGTCGACGCCGCTCATCCGGGTCTGCGCGGTGAACGGTACGAAGGTGGCGTGCGGCATCACGCCGGGCTCACGCTCGCGCAGCCCGAACTCGTTCTTCGCTAGGACGACCACCGAGCGCCCCTCCGGGGTCTCGTCGGTCAGGCTGGACAGCTGCGCGGCGTCGGCCAGCGTCGCGGCGTCGACCCCCTCGACCGGTACGAACTCGGCGGCCTGCCGGTTGCCCAGCGTGATGGTGCCGGTCTTGTCCAGCAGCAGGGTGTTGACGTCACCGGCCGCCTCGACGGCCCGGCCGCTCATGGCCAGGACGTTGCGTTGCACCAGCCGGTCCATGCCGGCGATGCCGATGGCGGAGAGCAGCGCGCCGATGGTGGTGGGGATCAGGCAGACCAGCAGCGAGATCAGCACCACGCCGGTGACACCGGAGTCGGTGATCGCGCCACTGTTCGGCGCGGCCGCCTGGTACGCCTTGGAGAAGATGGCCAGCGGCTGGAGGGTGACCACGGCCAGCAGGAAGATGACCGTGAGCGCCGCGAGCAGGATGTTCAGCGCGATCTCGTTCGGCGTCTTCTGCCGGTTGGCCCCCTCGACCAGGGCGATCATCCGGTCGATGAAGCTCTCCCCCGGCTTCTGCGTGATCTTCACGATGATCTGGTCGGAGAGCACCTTGGTGCCGCCGGTGACCGCGCTGCGGTCGCCGCCGGACTCCCGGATGACCGGGGCCGACTCGCCGGTGATGGCCGACTCGTCGACGCTGGCGATGCCCTCGACGATGTCGCCGTCGCCGGGGATGATGCCGCCCGCCTCGACGAGCACGACGTCGCCCTGACGCAGGTCCGGCGCGGGCACCGCCTCGTCGCGGTAGGTGTTGGCCCGTGCGCCCGGCTGCCAGTCGATCAGCCGGGTGGCGATGGTGTCCTTCTTCGCCTGCCGCAGGGTCGCGGCCTGGGCCTTGCCCCGACCCTCGGCGACCGCCTCGGCCAGGTTGGCGAAGACCACTGTCAGCCAGAGCCAGATGGTGATCGCCCAGGCGAACACCGACGGGTCGGTCACCGCCAGGACGGTGGTGAAGGCCGCGCCGACCTCCACGATCAGCATCACCGGGTTGCGCCACAGCGTGCCGGGGTTGAGCTTGCGAACCGCGTCCGGCAGGGACCGGATCAACTGCTTGGGGTCGAGCAGGCCCCCGCCGATCCGGTTGCCCTGGGTGGCGGGTGTGCCGGGAAGTTGCGCTGTCGGGGCGGACGTGACGGACATGTCCTCGTTCCTCATGATGGTCAGAGCCCCTCTGCCAGCGGGCCGAGCGCGAGCGCGGGCAGGAAGGTCAGCGCGACGAGGACGACCGTGACGCCGACGACCATGCCGATGAACAGCGGTCGGTGGGTCGGCAGGGTGCCCGCGGACGCGGGGGTGGGTGCCTGGCGGGCCAGCGAGCCGGCCAACGCGAGCACGAATATGAGCGGCAGGAACCGGCCCAGCAGCATGCACAACCCGAGGGCGGTGTCCCACCAGGTGGTGTTGACGGTGATGCCGCCGAAGGCGGAGCCGTTGTTGTTGCTGGCCGAGGTGAACGCATACAGCACCTCGGAGAGGCCGTGCGGGCCGACGTTGAGCGCCGTGGAGTTGTTGCCGGTGGCAAACGCCGCCGCCGTACCCACGAGCACCAGGATCGGCGTGATCAGGAAGTAGAGCGAGGCGAACTTGATCTCGCGCGACCCGATCTTCTTGCCCAGGTACTCCGGAGTGCGACCCACCATCAGCCCGGCCACGAAGACCGTGATCACCGCGAGGATGAGCAGGCCGTACAGACCGGAACCGGTGCCGCCCGGCGCGACCTCGCCGAGCATCATGTTGACCATGGTCATCATGCCGCCGAGCGACGTGAACGAGTCGTGGAACGAGTTCACCGCACCGGTCGAGGTGAGCGTGGTGGCGGCGGCGAAGGTCGCCGAGTTCGACACGTCGAACCGCACCTCCTTGCCCTCCATCGCCGCACCGACCGCCTGCGGCACCGTGCCGTGGCCGGCCAGCTCGAAGATGTTGGTGATGGCGACGCTGAGGAACGCGAGGATGCCCATCACCGCGGCGATGGCGTAGCCCTGCCGGTTCTGCCCGACCATCCGGCCGAACACCCGGGGCAGGCTGAACGGGATCAGGAAGATCAGGAAGATCTGCAGCCAGTTCGTCCAGGTGGTGGGGTTCTCGAACGGGTGCGCGCTGTTGACGTTGTAGAAGCCGCCACCGTTGGTGCCCAGCTCCTTGATCGCCTCCTGGCTGGCGACCGGACCACCGGTGATGGTCTGGGTGCCGCCGGTCAGCGTGCTCACGTCGGTGCCGGCGGACAGGTTCTGCACCGCTCCGCCAATCATCAGCGCGATGGCGCCGAGCACCGCGATCGGCAGCAGGATCCGCAGCGTGATCCGGGTCAGGTCGACCCAGAAGTTACCGAGCTGCCCGGTGCGGCTGCGGGCGAAGCCGCGTACCAGCGCGACCGCCACCGCGATGCCGACCGCCGCCGAGACGAAGTTCTGCACGGCCAGGCCGGCCATCTGCACCAGGTGGCCCATCGTCGACTCACCCGAGTACGACTGCCAGTTGGTGTTGGTCACGAACGACACGGCCGTGTTCCACGCGCCGTGCGGCACCACCGGGTCGAACCCCAGCGACAGCCACAGGTGGTTCTGCACCCGCTGGAACAGGTACAGGAACAGGATCGAGACCGCGGAGAACGCCAGCACGCTGCGGGCGTACACGCCCCAGGTCTGCTCGGCGGCCGGGTTGACCCCGACCAGGCGGTAGACCCCCCGCTCGCCCCACGACTGCTTGGTGCCGGAGACCGCCCGGAACATGTAGTCGCCGAACGGCTTGTAGACGGCGACGAGGGCCGCCACCAGCGTCAGCACGAAGATGACGCCCGCTGTTGTCATGGTCATCAGAAGCGCTCCGGAAACAGCAGGGCGAACACCAGGAACGCGCCCAGGACGATCGCGAGCACCAGACCGACGGCGTTGACCGCGTTCACAGCTTCTCCACCGCCCGGACCACCAGGGCGAGCACTGCGAACAGCGCCACCGTCAGGATCACGAACACCACGTCAGACACGCTGACTCCTCAGCCGGAAAGGTTCGTCGCGACCGCCTTCCGGTCGCGCCGGGCAATCAAAGCCCCGCCACCCGCCGAACGGCAGGGGTCATAACGCGACCATGACGGCGGCGAACCATTTCTTGACGTGGTTTTCACACCCGGCCGCTGAACAGGTGAAATGCGGCACAGACCCTCGCTGGTCCGCCGGACCAAGGCCAGTTGTCCGCCCTTTGCTCTGCACCCGCGGAGGCGACACTTACGGTCCGTAGCTGGTGCCTCCGCGGGTGCAGAGCAAAGGGGACGCAGGCACGCAAGAGGCCATGCGCAACCCCGGACGGGGTGGCGCATGGTGCGGTGAGGGCGGAGGTGCGAGGCCGTCAGGCCGGGCGGCGGGCCACCAGCACGTCCCGCATGATCGACTGGTCCACCCGGTGCCGCAGCGCGCGGTAGGGCTCGGTGTCGACCACGATCAGGCCGGCGTCGGCCAACGCCGCCGCCGCGTCGTCCCGGCTGGCGACGTGGGTGTTCCAGGAGACCCCGAGCGCACCGCCGGGGCGCAACAACCGGGCCCAGACCGGCGCGGCGTCCGCGAGCAACGCCAGCGGGTCGCGGGTCAACCCCTGCCCAGCGGTACGACTGCCGTGCTGCACGCCGTACGGCGCGTCGGCGACGACCAGGTCCACCGTCTCCGGGCGGAAGAACTCCGCCGACCGGGCGGTGTCGGCGTTGACCACGTCCAGCAACTGGGTCTGGCCGGCCTTGTGCTCCTCGCGGGTCGGCGCCAGCTCGATCCGCACCCGTCGGCCGACCACCTTGCGCTCCCGCCGCACCGGCCCCGACTCCAGCACCCGGTGCTTGACCCGCTTCTGCTTCAGCCAGGTGGTGATGAACGCCCGGTACGCCTCGACGTCCTTCTGGTCGCGCTCGATGCCGGCGGCGTCGAAGCCGTACATCAGCGCCTGGTTCAGGGTGGTGCCCCGACCACAGAGCGGGTCGAGCACCCGGAACCGGCGGCTGGTCATCTCGGTGGCCCAGTCCGACGCGAGCAGGGTGACGTTGAGCAGCAGCTTGGTGAACTGCTCGTTGGTCTTGCCCGGGTACTTCTGGATGGTGAGCAGGTCGTCGTCGTAGCGGTCCAGACGGCTCCACTCGATCGGCCGCAGCAGCTCGCCGACGATCTCGAAGAGCGCGTACCCGGCGGAGAGGTTGCCCAGGACGGCCAGGTCCCGCTCGGTCAGCCCGTCGCCACTGAAGGTGACGTAGGACGCCCCGCCGACGACCTCGGTGTCCAGCTCGCCGATCCGGCCGTCCAGCGCCGAGCGGCCGAAGATCTCCAGCTCGGCCCGGGTGAGGTCGACGGCGGCGCGGGCGTACACCCGGTTGGTGGCGGGCAGGATGAGCAGGCCGTAACGCGTCATGATCCGGCGAGTATTCCACAACCAGTCACGATCGCCGGGAACCGGAGCGGCCGCCGGAGCGACTACCGATACATGGGGTGTGAGCAGTGGCGGGAGGTCCTGTCCGCGCAGCTGGACGGGGAGGAGACCGCCGCCGAACTGACGGCGGTGCAGGGGCACCTCGACGGGTGCGCCGAGTGTCGGGCCTGGTTCACGGCGGCGGCCGCGGTGACACGTCGGGTTCGTACCCGATTGGTGGTCGAGGTGCCCGACCGGACGGCGGCGATCCTTGCCGCCAGCGCGGCGGCACCCGCCCGTCAGCGGTGGTGGCAGCGCCTGACCGGACGAGGTCGGCTGGTCACCGGCCTGCGCCCGGCGTTCGGGCGTGCCGGGTCGGTCGCCGGAGGGCTGCGCGCGGCGTTCGGACGTGGCCCGCTCGTCGTCGGCCTGCGCTCGGCGCTCGGGCTGCTCGGCGCGGTGCAACTGGTGCTCGGCCTGGCCCAGGTGGGCCGGGGCGCGACCGCCGACCACCTGCACCCCACCGGCCAGCACCTGTGGCACGAGTCGGCGGCGTGGAACGTGGCCGTCGGCGCCGGCTTCCTGTTCGTGGCACTGCGCCGCAGCCCACCCGCCGGGCTGTTGCCGATGCTCAGCGCGTTCGTCGGCACGCTGCTGCTGCTGTCGGTCAACGACCTGGCCACCGGATCGGTGGGCGGGGAACGGCTGATCAGCCACGGCTTCCTGGTGGTCGGCTACCTGATCACCGTGCTGTTGTCCCGGCCCGGCCTGCGCCCCGGCGGGCCAGCACCGCAGCGGCAGCCCACACCGTCCCGCTGGCGGTTCGGGGCCGACGAGGTGGACCGGCCACTGCGGGTGGTACGCCCCGAGTCCTATCCGGCGCAGGCCGCCGACCGGTACGCCGCCCCGGCGGCGCGTACCGATCAGGCCGGCGACCGGCGAGCCGCCTGATCGCCGACAGCCCCGACCTGATCAGCTGTTTACGGCGGTCGCTAGGGCTGCGCTCGCGCCGGACGTATCCGTTGCGCTCAAGTTCGTCGATGACCGCGACCATCGGGGTCTGTCTAGTTCGGTTCGCTCGCTACGCTGACGATCAGCGAGCCGACCTCACTGGGAGAGTCGAATGAAGATGCGCGTCATCCTCACCATCGTCGGCGTGATCACCGCGACGCCCGCACTTGCCCTGTTCTGGCCGCAACTGCTGACCAGCAGCTATGGATTGGCCGACCCCGACCGCATGACCACTGCGCTGCTCCAGCACCGGGGTGTGCTGCAGGCGGCCCTTGGCGCGGCCGTCATCTGGGGAGCCTTCCACCTGCCAGCCAGAGTGCCGGCGGCGGCGACGGCCATCATCACCAAGTCGGTGTTTCTCGCCCTGACCGTCGTCGACGTCCGCATGCGGGCCGACATGAACCTCATCTCGCTGGTGTTCGACCCGATCGCCATCGTCATCCTGACCATCGCCATCGTTTTTCACCTCCGCGAATCGTCCCCCGCCGCCGCACCAGCCTGAAGCCCGGCGCTGGTGCGGCCCCGGCAAGACGTGGGTTCCGTCAACGGCGAAACGATCGCGCAGGCGCCGGCCGGGTCGAACCGTCATCGGCGAGGACCTGCGGGATGACCTGTTCGACGATGGTCAGCAGGGTCGTGGTGAGCAGCAGGTGCACCTGGGCGCGGGTCAACGCCCCACGCTGGAGCCACTCCCGGGCCGTCGACGTGGCCAGCCCGCCGTACGCACGGACCATCCCGCGCAACTCCTCGCGGTGCTCCGCCTCGCCGGCCAGCCCGACGGCGACCAGCATCCGGTCCGCGGCGACCTCCTCGGCCTCGGCGAGCACCCGCTCCACGTCGGCGTCGCCGCCCATCCCCCGGGCGGTGACCGCCGCCAGCCACGAGGTGCTGTGCCGGGACACCACGTCGAGGAACCAGGTGACGCTGGCGTCGACCCGGGTCCGGAGATCACCCTTGGGCAGCCGCTCCAGGGCAACCTCGGGGATGGTCACCATGACCCGGACGACCTCCAGGTAGAGGTCCTTCTTCGCCCCGAAGTAGTGGTTGACCAGGCCGCGAGCTACGCCTGCCTCGCGGGCGACGTCGGTGGTCGACACGTCCGCGTACGGGCGCTCGCCGAACAGCCGGACCGCGCAGGCCAGGATCTGCCCACGCCGGGCGTCCGGCTCCAAACGGCGGCGGCGCGGGGCCGTCTCGACACTCATCTGCCCGACCCTATCGACAGCTCACCGACCAACCGCCGTTCCTCACCTTGATCACTTGATGCTCAGTAGTCGTCAGAGCTGTCTCTGAGCTTCTCAGCATCAAGTGATCGCCGCAGGCCCGGGCGACGCGGATGGAGTGGCGGGTTGCACCGGTTGGCGATTGCCTTCGCCCCAGATTGGCGAACATCTGGACGCGAACTCCGTCGAGCAGGGCCGGAGGCGTGGCACTCATCGCCCGGTTCTCGCTCGGCCTGCTCTTTCGCGGACGTCCCGACGGCCTGGGCCCGGCGGCTGATCAGACTTATTGACATGCCGCCAACAGCGCGCGAGGGTGATGCACATGCCGACACCCCCGCCCGACGGCTCCCCCTCATCCTGGCGCGAGCCGGAGCATGACGACCTGGCCGAGTTGGCCCGCACCTTCTTCACCAAGGAGGTGTTGCCGCACGCCGAGCGCCTGCTGACGCAGGGCCATCCGGACCGTGAGCACTACCGGCGCGCCGGTGAGCTGGGGCTGCTCGGCCTGTCCGTTCCGGAGGAGTACGGCGGCGGGGGCGGCGGGTTCACCCACGAGGCGGTGCTGCTGCACGAGCAGGCGTACGCCGGGGAGGGCAGCCTCGGCCTGGCCGTCCACAGTGGCATCGTGACCGGTTACCTGGTCGCGTACGGCAGCGAGGAGCAGAAGCGGCGCTGGCTGCCCGGCCTGTGCAGCGGTGAGTTGGTCGGCGCCATCGCGATGACCGAGCCGGACGGTGGCTCCGATCTGCAGGCGATGCGGACCCGGGCGGTCCGCGACGGCGACGACTACCTGGTGACCGGCGCGAAGACGTTCATCACCAACGGTGGTCTGGCCGATCTGGTCATCGTGGCCGTGAAGACCGACCCCGAGCAGCGGGCGTCCGGCGTCTCGCTGCTGGTCTGCGAGGTGGGTGGCGACCCGGCGGGGTTCCGGCGAGGTCGGCTGCTGTCCAAGATCGGCCTGCACGCCAACGACACGGCCGAGTTGTTCTTCGACGAGTTCCGGGTGCCGGCGGCCAACCTGCTCGGCGGTGCCGAGGGGCTGGGCTTCATCCAGCTCATGCAGCAGCTCCCGCAGGAACGGCTGGTCATCGGCGTCGGCGCGGTCGCGGCCATGGAACGGGCGGTCGCGCTGACCGTCGCGTACGCCAAGGAGCGCATCGCCTTCGGCAAGACCCTGATGGGTCACCAGAACACCCGGATGGTGCTCGCGGAGTGCGCCACCCGCGCCCGGGTCAGCCGGGTCTTCCTGGACGACTGCATCGTCCGACACACGCGTGGCGACCTGGACGTGGCCACCGCGGCGATGGCGAAGTCGTGGCTCACCGACGGTCAGTGTGAGGTCGTCGACCGGTGCCTGCAGCTCTTCGGCGGCTACGGCTACACGACGGAGTACCCGATCGCCCGGATGTACGCCGACGCCCGCGTCCAGAAGATCTACGGCGGCACCAACGAGATCATGAAGGAGTTGATCGCCCGTGCCCTCTGAGGCGTACGTCTATGACGCGGTCCGCACCCCGCGCGGACGCGGCCGGGACACCGGGGCGCTGCACGGGGTCAAGCCGATCTCCCTGGTGGTCGGCCTGGTCGACGCGTTGCGCGAGCGCAACCCCGGCCTGGACGTGGGCCGGCTGGAGGACCTGCTGCTCGGCATCGTGACCCCGGTCGGCGAGCAGGGCGGCGACCTGGCCCGGGCCGCCGCGCTGCTGGCCGGGCTGCCCGACCAGGTGGGCGGGGTGCAGCTCAACCGGTTCTGCGCCTCGGGGTTGGAGGCGGTCAACTCCGCCGCGGCGCGAATCCGCTCCGGCTGGGAGCATCTGCTGCTCGCCGGCGGGGTCGAGTCGATGTCCCGGGTGCCGATGGGCTCCGACGGCGCGGCCTGGGCCACCGATCCGCAGACCGCGCTGGCCACGTCGTTCGTGCCGCAGGGCGTCAGCGCCGACCTGATCGCCACCCTGGAGGGCTTCACCCGCGACGACGTGGACGGCTACGCGCTGCGGTCGCAGGAGCGGGCCGCCAAGGCCTGGGCCGGCGGGTACTTCACCCGTTCCGTGGTGCCGGTCCGCGACGGCAACGGGCTGGACATCCTCACCGTCGACGAGCACCCGCGCCCGGAGACCACCCGGGAGGCGCTGGCCAGGCTCACCCCGTCCTTCGCCACGATGGGCGAGGCGGCCGGCTTCGACGCGGTGGCGTTGCAGAAGTTCCACTGGTTGGAGGCGATCGAGCACGTCCACCACGCGGGCAACTCGTCAGGCATCGTGGACGGCGCCGCGCTGGTGCTGATCGGCTCGGGCGACGTCGGTCGGGATCTCGGCCTGACCCCGCGCGCCCGGATCGTCGGCGCGGCGGTCACCGGCGCCGACCCGACGCTGATGTTGACCGGCCCGATCCCGGCCACCCACAAGGCGCTCGCCGTCGCCGGGTTGACCCTCGACGACATCGACCTGTTCGAGATCAACGAGGCGTTCGCCGCGGTGGTGCTCAAGTACGTCCGTGACCTGGGCCTCGACCCGGACCGGGTGAACGTCAACGGTGGCGCGATCGCGCTCGGCCACCCGCTCGGCGCGACCGGAGCGATGCTGCTCGGTACGGCGTTGGACGAGTTGGAGCGCCGCGACCTGCGCCGCGCCGTGGTGACCCTCTGCATCGGCGGCGGCATGGGCGTCGCCACCGTTCTCGAGCGCTGCTGACCCGGAGGACGACCATGACCAACACCATCCGGTACGACCGCGGCGCCGACGGCATCGTCACGCTCACCCTGGACGACCCGACCCAGTCCGCCAACACCATGAACCGGGCGTACGCCGCCTCGATGAGCGCGGTACTCGACCGACTGGAGGCCGAGCCCGATCTCGTCGGTGTGATCGTGACCAGCGCGAAGTCGACCTTCTTCGCCGGCGGCGACCTGCCCGAGATGATCCGGGCCAGCCGGGCCGACGCGCCCGACCTGGCCGACCTGCTCGGCACCATCAAACGGGACCTGCGTCGGTTGGAGACGCTGGGCCGGCCGGTGGTCGCCGCGGTCAACGGCTCGGCGCTCGGCGGTGGCCTGGAGATCGCGCTCGCCTGCCACCACCGGATCGCGCTGGACGCGCCCGGCAGCCGGCTCGGGCTGCCCGAGGTGACCCTGGGTCTGCTGCCCGGGGCGGGCGGTGTCACCCGGACGGTACGGATGCTCGGCCTGGCCGGCGCGCTGACCACCGTGCTGCTCACCGGCCGGCGGATGCGCCCGGCCGACGCCCTGTCCGCCGGGCTGGTCGACGAGGTGGTCGCCACGCCGACGGAGCTGCTGGAGCACGCCCGGGCCTGGATCGCGGCGAACCCGCGCCCGGCACAACCGTGGGACCGACCGAACTACCGGATGCCGGGCGGCACCCCGGCCAGCCGCTCGCTGGCGGCCCAGCTCCCCGCGTTCCCGGCGACGCTGCGCAAGCAGCTCAAGGGCGCCCGGCTACCCGCACCCGAGGCGATCCTGGCCGCCGCCGTCGAGGGCGCACAGGTCGACCTGGAGACCGCCCTGACCGTGGAGACCCGGCACCTGATCGGTCTGCTCACCGGGCAGGTCGCCAAGAACATGATCCGCGCGTTCTTCTTCGACCTGAAGGCCGTCAACGGTGGCGCGGGCCGACCGGCCGATGTGGACGCCGCACCGGTACGCCGGGTGGCGGTGCTCGGGGCCGGCATGATGGGCGCGGGCATCGCGTACGCCTGCGCCAGCGCCGGGCTGGACGTCGTGGTCAAGGACGTCACACCGGAGGCCGCCGGGCGGGCCCGGGAGCACGCCGAGCGGTTGCTGGCCCGCAGGGTACGCAAGGGCCGCGCGACCGAGGCGGACGCCCGCGCCGTGCTGGACCGGATCACCACCACCGACCGGGTGGACGCGCTGGCCGGCTGCGACGCGGTCATCGAGGCGGTCTTCGAGGACCCGGCGCTGAAACAGCAGGTCTTCGCCGAGGTGCTGCCCGTGTTGGCGCCCGACGCGCTGCTCGCCTCCAACACCTCCACCCTGCCGATCACCGGGCTGGCCGCCGGCGTGGACCGGCCGGCGGACTTCATCGGCATGCACTTCTTCTCGCCTGTGGACCGGATGCCGTTGCTGGAGATCGTGGTGGGCGAGCGGACCGGGGACGTGGCGCTGGCTCGGGCGTTCGACCTGGGCCGACGGATCGGCAAGACCCCGATCGTGGTCAACGACGGCCGGGGCTTCTTCACCAGCCGGGTGATCGGCCGGTTCATCGACGAGGCGGTCGGCATGGTCGCCGAGGGTGTCCCCGCCGCGTCGGTGGAGCAGGCCGCCCTCCAGGCCGGCTACCCGACCGGGCCGCTGGCGCTGGCCGACGAGGTGAGTCTCACGCTGATCCAGCGGATCCGCCGCCAGTTCGAGGCGGTCAGCGAGGAGTTTCGGCCCCTGCCGGCGCACCGCCTGGTGGACGAGCTGGTCGACGCGTACGACCGGCCGGGGCGGGCCGCCGGACGCGGCTTCTACTCCTACGACGACGGCACCCGGGGCCGGCTGTGGCCCGGCCTCGCCGACCTGACCACCGAGACGGGTCGGGCGGTGCCGTTCACCGACCTCCAGGAGCGGATGCTCTTCGCCGAGGCGCTGGACGCGCTGCACTGCCTCGACGAGGGGGTGCTGCGCACCGAGGCCGACGCCAACATCGGCTCGATCTTCGGCATCGGCTTCCCGGCCTGGACGGGAGGGGTGATCCGCTACGTCCGGCAGTACGCGGGCGGCCCGGCCGGTTTCGCGGCCCGGGCCACCGAGTTGGCCGACCGCTACGGCGAGCGGTTCACGCCCCCCGCCGACCTGGTCGACCGGCTCGCCACCTCGGCCGACCGCCCCGCCGAGCCGGTGGGCGTCGCGTGACGGCGGCTCGCGGCGGGCCGCTGGCCGGGATACGGGTGGTCGAGCTGGCCAGCCTCGCGCCTGCGCCGTTCGGCTGCATGGTGCTCGCCGACGTCGGCGCGGACGTGGTGCGGGTGGACC
>NZ_JAKKFF010000466.1 GCF_022229015.1 Micromonospora foliorum | reverse complement strand
TGCTGCGGGGCCTTGCCTCGCTGCCGGCCCACGTGCCGGCCGCCGTCGTGGTCCTCGTCGACCAGCCGCTGCTCAGCCCGGTCGCGGTGCGCCGGGTGCGGGCGGCGTACGCCGGCGGCGCGGTCGTCGCGGTCGCCACCTACGCCGGCCGACCCGGGCACCCGATCCTGCTGACTCGACGAACCTGGCCGCTGTTGGGCGGGTACGCCGTCGGCGACCGGGGCGCCCGCGACCTGCTGCGCGACCGGCCGGACCTGGTGGTCGAGGTGCCCTGTGACGACGTCGGCTCACCGGTCGACGTGGACACCCCGGCCGACCTGCTCCGGCTTCGCCCGGTCAGCGACGGGTCAGCCAGCGGGGCAGCCCCTCGCTGGTGACCGCGTGATAGGTGATCATGACGATGACGCCGATCAGGCCCAGCACGGGATTGACGAACCAGCCGAGCAGACCGCTGAGCCCGTACAGGATCAGGCCGGTGATCGGTCGCAGCCGCTGTGTCCGCACGTACCCGGGGTCGACCCGAGGTTCGAGCAGCGCCGGGTGGCGGTGCAGGTAGCCGAAGAACACCAGCCAGGGGGCCGACATCAGGGCGGCGGCCAGCGCGTACAGGGCGACGGCCGCGCGTTGGTCGTCGGTGTCGCCGTGGGTGAACGCCGAGGCCAGCACGGCGGTGGGGAAGGGGATGATCACCGCGCCGAAGAGCACGCCGAGGTTGATCCAGCTCAGCGTGAGCGTGGTGCCGCGGATCAGCCGCAGCAGCGCGTGGTGGTTGAGCCAGAGCACCCCGATGTAGACGAAGGACACCACGAAGGCCAGGTACGAGGCGCCCTCGTCGAGCAGGCCGGTGAGCAACTCCCCCTCGTGGTATTCCGGCACCCGCAACTCGATGACCAGCAGCGTGATGACGATGGCGAAGACGCCGTCGCTGAAGGCCGTCATCCGGTCGGTGGCGGACACTCGCCCCTTGGGATCGGGCTGCTCGACCTCGTCAGGTGCTGCGGACATTGCCGCAGGCTAGCCGTCGGCGCGCTCCGGCGACGGCATTTTGTCCGAACCGTCATGACGATGTGGATGGACGCCGAACGGGCGAGCGTGGCTCAATAATACCGAGTATTATACCCAGTATGATAACTGTGGGTGATGGCTCGTGAGCATCCGCCATGCCATGCTGGCGCTACTCGTCGAGGCACCGAAATACGGTCTCCAACTCCGGCAGGAGTTCGAGGCGCGCACCGGCGAGGTCTGGCCGCTCAATGTCGGGCAGGTCTACACCACGCTGCAACGTCTGGAGCGTGAGGGACACGTCGAGACCGACGACGCCGGCCGCGACGGCGCGCAGAAGCGCTACCGGCTGACCGCCGACGGCGAACGTGAGCTGCACAGCTGGCTGCGTACGCCACCGCAGGCCGGGCCGCCGCCTCGCGACGAGCTCGTGATGAAGGTGCAGGTGGCGATGCGCCTGAGCCAGGTGGACACCACCGAGATCCTCCAGACCCACCGGCGGCGCATCGTCGAGGAGATGCAGCGTTATACCCACCTCAAGGCCGACGCGGCACCGGAGGACATCGGCCTCGGCCTGGTCGTCGACGCCGAGCTGTTCCGGCTGGAAGCGGTCGTCCGCTGGCTGGACGCGGCGGACGCGCGCCTGCGCAGCCTTCCGACGATCCCCGCTGGCGCGCCACTCACGGGCCCGTCGTCGGCGAGGGACGGCCAGGAGGAACGGCCGACCCGGTCGGTCCAGGACGACGTGGCAGGAGCCCGACGATGAGCGTCGTGCTGAGCCTGCGGCAGGTGTCCAAGGTGTACGGCGCGGGTGCCGCCGCCGTGCACGCCCTGCGTGCGGTCGACCTGGACGTGGTCGCCGGTGAACTGGTCGCGGTCATGGGGCCCAGCGGCTCGGGCAAGAGCACCCTGCTGACGATCGCGGGCAGCCTGGAGGAGCCGACGGCCGGCCAGGTGACGGTGTGCGGGTCCGATCTCTCCGCGCTCTCCGCCGACGCCACTGCCCGGCTGCGTCGCCGGTCGCTCGGCTTCGTCTTCCAGGACCTGAACCTGCTCGCCGGCCTCTCCGCCGTCGAGAACGTGGCGCTGCCCCTGGAACTGGACGGTATGGCCGTACGTCCGGCGCGTGTCGCCGCTCTCAAGGTGCTCGACGAACTGGGGCTGACCGACCGTGCCGGCCACTTCCCCGACGACCTCTCCGGGGGTGAACGCCAACGCGTCGCCATCGCCCGGGCCGTGGTGGGGGACCGGAGTCTGCTGCTGGCCGACGAGCCGACCGGCGCCCTCGACGCCGCCAACGGCGAGGCCGTTCTGCGGATGCTCCGCTCGGCCTGTAAGCGCGGCATCGCGGGAGTGATGGTCACTCACGATGCCCAGCTTGCGTCCTGGGCCGATCGGGTGATCTTCATCAGGGACGGTCGGGTGGTCGACCAGACCGCACCGTCGCCCAGCCCGGACGCCCTGCTCGCACCGGGCCCGACGCCGTGACCGCCACCGTGAACCCCAGCCGGAAGGTTGGCCGGCCCGCCAACGGTGGCCTGCCCGCCCGCCGCGCCGTGGTCCGCTGGGCGGTACGACTGTTCCGCCGCGAGTGGCGGCAGCAACTGCTGGCCATCGCACTGCTCGCCGTCGCGGTCAGCGGTGCCACCTTCGGCCTGGCGGCCACCTGGAACCTCGCTCCGTCGAGCGACGCCACGTTCGGCCGCGCCGACCAGCTCATCCGGATCCCCGGTGACGACCCGGCCCTGCTGGACGCCCGGGTCGCCGCCGCCCGGGCGTTCTTCGGCACGACCGACGTGATCGGTCACCGGCACGTGCCGGTGGCAGGGCTCGTCGACCCGGTGGACGTTCGGGCCCAGGATCCCGCGGGCGCGTACGGCGGCCCGATGCTCGCCCTGCGGCAGGGCCGCTACCCGACCGGGCCAGCCGAGCTGGCGGTGACCGACGGGGTGGCCCGAGCCCTGCGTGCCGGGCTCGGCGCCCGGATTTCGTTCGGTGAGGCCGATCGCCGGATCGTCGGGGTGGTGGAGAACCCGGCGGACCTGCACGACGAGTTCGCCCTCAGCGACTTCACGCTCGTCGACCGGCCGGAGTCGGTGACGGTGTTGGTGGCCGGCGACCGCGACCGCATGGAGTCCTTCCGGCGGACCGTCGACGGGCCGCTGGTACGCGAGTCCCGGCCGGTCGCCGAGCGCACCGTGCTCACCCTGGCCGCACTGGCGCTGGCCACCGTCGGCCTGCTGCTGGTGTCGCTCGTGGCCGCCGCCGGGTTCGTGGTGCTGGCGCAGCGCCGGCTGCGTCAGCTCGGCATGTTGGCGGCGATGGGTGCCACCCGCCGACATCTGCAACTGGTGCTACTGGTCAACGGCACGGCTGTCGGGGCGGTCGCGGCGGTCTGCGGCACCGCCGTCGGGATCGCCGCCTGGCTGGTCACCGCCGGTTTCGTCGAGACCGCCGCCGGGCACCGCATCGGCCGGTTCGACCTGCCCTGGCTCACCATCGGCGCGGGCATGCTGCTGGCCGTGGTCACCGCGACCGCCGCCGCCTGGTGGCCGGCCCGGGCTGTCGCGCGTACCCCGATCATGATCGCGCTGTCGGCACGGCCAGCGACCCCGCCGCCGGCGCGGCGGACCGCCGTGGCCGCTGCCGCACTGCTCACCGCCGGCCTGACCGCCCTGGTGCTCGCCGACGGGTCGAACNCGCTGCTCATCGTCCTGGGCAGTGTCGGGACGGGTGTCGGCGGGCTGCTCGCCACCGCCCTTACCATCCCGGTGCTGCCGGCGCCCCCGGGCGGCCTGCCGCGCGCGGTTCGGCCCGCCATGGCCACGCTGTCCCTGGACCTCCGTGCGGCG
>NZ_JAKKFF010000465.1 GCF_022229015.1 Micromonospora foliorum | reverse complement strand
GCGCTGCCGGTTCGCAGCCCGAGGGACCCGCGCCGCCGGCTCTCAGCCCGACCACGCGCTCGCGTCAGCGGCCCGCCGGTCGGGCGACGCCACGAGCCGGCGGCCCGACCCTCTGGGCCGAGCCGCCGGCTCGTTGTTGCGACGGCGAGACCGAGCGCCTGTGGGATCAGGCCGTCCGGTTGCGGTTGTACAGGGCCTTGGCCCAGAAGAAGCAGCCCACGCTGATGACGGCGCACCAGACGACCGCGATGATCCCGTTGGCGCCGATCCCGGTGCCCAGGAGCAGGCCGCGGAGGGTCTCCATGACGGGCGTGAAGGGCTGGTAGTCCGCGAACCAGCGCACGGCGGCCGGCATGGAGTCGGTGGGGACGAACCCGCTGCCGAGGAACGGCAGGAGGATCAGCGGCATGGGCAGGTTGCTGGCCGTCTCGACGCTGTCACTGACCAGGCCGAGAGCGACGGACAGCCAGGTGAGCGCAAAAGTGATCATGGCAAGGACACCGACCGCGGCCAGCCACTCCACCGCGTTGGCCGTGGGCCGGAACCCGACCAGCAGCGCCACGACGGTGACGGCCACGAGGCTGAGCATGGTCTGCACCAGGCTGCCCAGTACGTGGCCCGTCAGGACCGACGGTCGGAAGATCGACATCGTCCGGAACCGGGCGATGATCCCCTCGGTCATGTCCATCGCGACCGAGATGGCGGTGCCCTGCGCGGCGCTGACCACCGTGATGAGCAGGATGCCGGGGGTGACGTAGTTGGCGTACTGGGAGCGGTCGCCGGACGGGCCGAGTCCGGCGCCGAGCGTGCCGCCGAAGACGTAGACGAAGAGCAGCAGGATGATGATCGGGATGCCGATGAGCAGGAACGTCATCGACGGGTACCGCCGCATGTGCAGCAGGTTGCGCCGCAGCATGGTGCTCGAGTCGCGGACGGCGAGGGAGAGGGTGCTCATCGCGCGGGAGCCCTTTCGTGGTCGGGTCGGCTGGCCCGGGCGTCGGGCTGACCGGTGAGGGTGAGGAAGACGTCGTCGAGGTCGGGGGTGTGCACGGAGAGGCCCGCCACGCTGATCGAGGCGTGGTCGAGCTGGTCGAGCAGGGATCGCAGCGACCCGACCCCGCCGTCACTCGGCACCTGGAGGGTGAGCGCCGCGTCGTCCCGGGTGCCGGCCGCGAAGGTCCGGGCCGCCGAGTCGAGCCCCTCCTGGTCGGCGAACTGCAACACGACGTGGCCGCCCGGGATGAGCCGCTTGAGCTCGCGGGGCGTGCCCTCGGCGATCAGTCGACCGTGGTCGAGGAACGCCACCCGGTCGGCGAGTTGGTCGGCCTCCTCCAGGTACTGCGTGGTGAGCAGGATGGTCACGCCCTCGGCGGCGAGTGCGCGGATGATGTGCCACATGGCCCGGCGGCTGCGCGGGTCGAGGCCGGTGGTCGGCTCGTCGAGGAAGATGACGCGGGGCTCGCCGACCAGGGTCATCGCGAGGTCGAGCCGCCGGCGCATGCCGCCGGAGTACGTCGACACCGGCTTGCCCGCCGCCTCGGTCAGGTCGAACTGGTCGAGCAGGTCGGCGATCCGTTGCCGACCGGCGGCCCGGTCCAGGTGACACAGGTCGGCCATCAGGGTCAGGTTCTCCCGACCGGTGAGCAGGTTGTCGACGGCGGAGAACTGGCCGGTGACACCGATCAGCGCGCGTACCGCGTCGGGCTCCCGGGTCAGGTCGTGACCGAAGACGCGGGCGTTACCGCCGTCGGCGTTGATCAGCGTGGAGAGGATCTGCACGGTGGTGGTCTTGCCGGCGCCGTTGGGACCGAGCAACGCGAAGATCGTGCCCTCGGTGATCATCAGGTCGATGCCGTCCAGCACGACCTTGTCGCCGTAGGACTTGCGCAGGTCGGTGGCGACGATCGCGGGGTTCATGGAGCTGGTCATGGTCTCCTCATTTGTGGTCGGCGCGGTGCTCGGTCAGGCGCGGTGCCCGGTCAGGCGGGGTGATCAGTCAGGCGCGGCGGATCATGATGTCGCCGTAGGAGGTGTTCGCCCGGACCTCGACCGTCTCGTCGGTCTGTGCCGGGCTGTCGGTCGACTCCAGGGCGTTGTGCACGCGGCCGTGCTTGGAGCTGACGTCGAGCCAGGCGGCGGTCCCGCGACGGATGCCGACCTCGATCGCGCCGTAGGAGGTCTGCACGTCGATCGCTCCGCGGGCGACCTCACCAAGCCGGAGGTTGCCGTAGGCGGTGCGCGCCGTCACCGAGGCCAGCGACGCGTCCACGGTGATGTCGCCGTAGGCCGTGTTGATCCGCACGTCGCCACCGCTGCGGCCGATCCAGCAGTCGCCGGACGAATTCTTGATCTCGGCGGTGCCGTCGACCGCGCCGATGCGCACCTTGCCGGACGAGGCCTTCACCCGGGCGGAGCCCAGGACCCGCTCGACCGCGACCTCGCCGTGACTGCTGTCGATCTCCAGCGGCCCGGTCTCGTCGAGCCGGATGCCGCTGCCGGTCTTGATCCGACACTCACCGAGCCGCCCCTCGCAACGGAACGCCGCCCACGACGCCTCGGCGTACACCCGCGAACCCGTCGGCACCTCGATCAGGACGTCGACCGACGGCCCGGGGCCGAACCCGTAGCGGCGCCAACTCTTCGGCACCCGGATCACCAGTCGCCCGGCGGCGAACTCGACGGTGGTCTGGTCGGCGGCGCTCACGTCGGCCTTGCTCGACGGGTCGCGGGGCCGCACCGTCACCACCGTGTCGGTACGGTCGCTCGCGGCGATCCAGGCATCGCCGATCGGCAGCTCGATCTGGACGGAGATCGGCTCTGGCGTCTCGAAAACAGGCATGGTGGTCTCCCGAAAGGTGGTCGGCGGAGGTCGCCGCTGGTCAGCGACGTGGTGGAAGGGGTACGGGGAGTTAACGGGCCCAGCCGGTGAAGTGCTGCCCGGAGGTCGGCTCCACCCGGCGGGGTGGACGACGCTCCGTCTCGCCCGCGCCGAGGGCACCGGCGACGGCGCGTACCAGCCAGGCATTGACCGAGAGCCCGGCGCGCCCAGCGGCGTCCTCGACGCTGGCCTTCAGGTGGTCGGGGAGCCGCAGGTTGATCCGCGAGGTGCCGCCCTCGTCGCCGTCGGGCGCGGACACGGGCACCGCGAGCGGCGGCGGGCCGCTGGCCTGGCTCACCACCTCGACAGGCGGGCTGGCCGGCATCACCACGAAGTCGGGCTCGCGCCCGCGCAACCGCACGTGCACCGAACCCGGTGCGAGGTCACGGGTGATCTCGTCGGCCGCGTCGGACAGCGCCTCCAGCAGCGTGAGACGGGTGGCCGCCTCCAACTGCGCGAAGAGTCGTTCGGCCAGCGCCCGGGCCTCCGGGTCCACGCCCTCCGCGGCCACGGCGAACTCGTTACGCAGGTTCTCGACGTATGACCTCAGCTCCATGGCACCATCATGGCACCACTTTGGCTCAGAGTGCAACAACCATGGCTCAGGTAGGTGCCGTCACCTGGCTCCGCTGCGGATCGCCGAGCTCTCAGAGGTCTCCGAAAACCCTCCGGACCAGGTGATTCGCGTCCTCCTGGCTCAGCCCGGAGGCGACCAGGAGGTCACTGACGGTCGTCCGGACCTGGGCCACCACCACCGCGCCGGAGAAGCCAACGCCGTCCCGATAGGCGTGCCCGGCCGTCCGGACCGCCCGCAGCGCCTGCTCCCGCGCCCGATTCGGCTCGGCACCGGCAGCGAACTGTCGCTTGAGCAGGCGGACGGCCTCGGCGAGTTCGGCCACCGCCGTCGGCAACGACTCCGGCACCGGCTCGCCGTCCTCGATGAGCGTCACCGACCGTCGGATCAGGGTGCCGCTGTTGCGCGTCGCCCGGTCGATCGGCTCCGCGGCCTGCGCGTAGCGGCCCACCGGCCCGTGCCGTTGGTGCCAGTACACGGGCGAGAGGGTGCTCGCCTCCCGGGCGCCCTGGGTCGCCTCGACGAACGCCTTCAACCGGCCCGCGCTCTGTCGCAGCTCACCCCGGGCGGTACGGGCCCGAGCGGCGTCCCGCTCGGTCAGCGCCTCGGCGGTGGCGTCGAGCTGGGTCACGAGGAGGTCCAAGGCCGGCCGCGCGGCCCGGTTGAGCACCCGCAGCGGGTTCAGCGGCAGCAACACGGCGGTGACCAGCAGCGCCACCCCTCCCCCGACGAGCGCGTCCACGAACCGGGGGATCTCCAGATCCCGGACGGCCGGACTGAGCGTGGCGATGAGCACCGCCGTCGCCCCGGCCTGGATGACCACCGCCGCGCTGCCGGCCAGGAAGAGAGCGACGACGATCGCCAGCACGACGATCAGGGCGAGCTGCCACCACCCGGTGCCGATCACCAGGAGCAGCAGGTCGCCGATCAGCACCCCGACGGTGACGCCGATGATCAGCTCGACGGTGCGACGCAACCGCTGGCCGACGGACGCGGCGAGCGTCGAGACGGCGGAGATCGGCGCGAAGACCGGCTGCGACACGTGCAACAGCGAGTGCGCCACGAGCCAGGACAGCGCCGCGGCCAGGCCGGCCTGCAGGGCGAGGCCGCCGATGGTCCGTACCCGACGGACCCGGTCGCGCAACGCGGCCACCACTCGGTCCGACCACCGGGCAACGGTCGAGGGGCCCGCGTCCGCTCCGCGCCGACCGGCAGCGACCATGGCGGCACCTACCCCGCCACGACCGGATCAATCCTCCCGACCGCAGTGGGCTCGACACCCCGGCCGGCTCGGCGACGACCCGGCGTCGAGTGCGCCGACGGTAGGCTCCAGCACCGTGACGATCGCTCGGCTGATCGATGAACACCGCGCCGAGCTGATAGCGCACTGCTATCGGATGCTCGGCTCGTTCCACGACGCCGAGGACGCCGTGCAGGAGACCTTCACCCGGGCCTGGCAGGGCCGACACCGGTACGAGGATCGCGGCGCCGAACGCGCCTGGCTCTACACGATCGCCACGAACCGGTGCCTCACCATGATCGAGCGTCGTGCCCGCCGGCGGGAACTGCCGACCGACCTGACCCCGGGCGCGGCCGCCCTGGCCGAGACGGCGTGGCTCGGGCCGTACCCGGACCGGCGGTCATCGACCGTCGACCAGCGGGACCCGGCGCAGCGACTTGTCGACAGTGAGCACCTGGAGTTGGCGTTCGTCGCGTCGCTGCAACGCCTGCCCGGCCGGCAGCGGGCCGTGCTGCTGCTGCGCGACGTGCTCGGTTACCCCGCCGCCCAGGTCGCCGAGCTGCTGGGCACGTCCACGCCGGCGGTCAACAGCGCCCTGCAACGGGCCCGCCGCGTGCTGGGCGCGCTGCGCCCGACCGACAGCCAGCAGGTGGAGCTGAGCGGCCTCGGCGAGGAGAAGGTACGCGAGCTGGCACGACGGTACGTGACCGCGTGGGAGCGCGGCGACGTGGACGCCATCCTGGCGATGCTCACCGACGACGCCCGGTACTCGATGCCACCGCTACCGCAGTGGTACGAGGGTCACGACGCGATCCGGCAGTTCCTGCTGGACGGCCCCCTGGCGGTGCGGTGGCGGTTCGTCCCCACGTACGCGAACGGGCAACTGGCCTTCGGGACGTACCTGTGGAGCCCGCAGGCGTCGGTCTTCACGGCGGCGGCACTGGACGTGGTCGCGCTCCGGGGTGCCCGGATCGCCGAGGTGGTGTCCTTCCTGACCCCGGAGACCCTGCGCATCTGCGGTCTGACGAGCCAGCTGGACCAGGGGTCCGACCGGAACCTGGGAGACTCGGTCGGCACACGGCGATGAGTTCGTCGGTCCGCGCGGGTTGTAGTGGTGAGAGCAACCCCGACCGACGAGGGAGCACCATGGCCGACGACGAGACCCAGATCCGCGAGCTGATCGAAGAGTGGGCGCGGGCGGTGCACGCCGGTGACCTGCCCGGCGTCCTCGCCCAGCACGCCGCGGACATCGTCATGTACGACGTTCCGCCACCGCACCAGGGGGTCCGGGGCATCGAGGCGTACGCGCGGACCTGGCCCGGCTTTTTCCGCTGGCAGGCGTCGGGCGCCGCCTTCGAGCTGACCAGCCTCGACGTCACCGCGGGCGACACGGTCGCCTACGCCACCGCGCTGCTGCGCTGTGGCACCCCCGACGACCTCGCCGGACGCCCCGATCTCCGGCTGCGGCTGACCCTCGGCCTGCGCAAGGAGGACGGCTCGTGGGTGGTGACACACGAACACCACTCGTTCGCCGACGACGGCGGCGCGGAGGACCGTGAGACCTCCGAGCGCGAGGTGCGCGCGCTGCACCAACGCTGGTTCGCGGCGACCGAGGCCAAGGACCTCGACGGGATCATGGAACCGGTGGCCGAGACCGTCGTCTCGTACGAGCACGAACGGCCGCTGGAGTACGTCGGCCGCGAGCGGGTCCGCGAGGTCTGCGCCAGCGGCCTCGACAGCAGCACCGGGACCGTCACCTGGACCGTTCCGAAGCTGGCGGTCGTCGTCCGCGACGACCTGGCCGTCACGTGGGGCCTCAACCGGATGACCGCGCAACACCCGGACGGCACCACGGTGGTGAGCTGGTCCCGGGGCACCCGGGTCTTCCAGCGTGCCGGGCAGGGCTGGGAGATGATCCACCAGCACGTGTCGTTCCCCTTCGACCCGGACACCGGCCGGGCGAGGACCGACCTGACCCCCACCCCGGCGCACTGAGTCCGGCC
>NZ_JAKKFF010000464.1 GCF_022229015.1 Micromonospora foliorum | reverse complement strand
GCCGCGGCGCGCAGCGGGTCGAGCCGGGGGTCCGCGACCATCCCGGTCGGATCGGCCGCGACGTCCGTGCCGGCCGGGTCGGCGGCGAGGACCGGCGGGTGGTACGCGCAGAGGAACAGCTCCGGCAGGACGGCCACCCGGGCGCCCCGCTTGCCGGCTCGACGGATCAGGTCGGCGGCGATGACCGCATTGCCGGCGACGTCGCCCGGTGTGGGGGTGGCCTGGACGGTGGCCACGATCAGCGGGGAGTCGGGCACGGTGCGGGGCTGGGTCACCCGGCGATGGTAATCGGCGACGTCCCAAGCCGTACGTACGGTTTGCGTGCCCCGGGGTGACCTGCGACGATCGACGTGTGCCCAGAGTAAGCCAGGACCAGCTCGACGCGCGCCGGCAGGAGATCCTCGCCGCAGCGCGGGCGTGTTTCGCCCGGCTCGGCTACGAGGGAGCGACCGTACGCCGCCTCGAGGAGGCCACCGGCCTGTCCCGTGGCGCGATCTTCCACCACTTCCGCGACAAGGACTCGCTCTTCCTGGCCGTCGCCGAGGACGACGCCGCCGCCATGGTCGAGACCGTGGCCCGCAACGGTCTGGTGCAGGTGATGCGCGATCTGCTCGCCCGCGCCGTCTCCCCGGACACCACCGGCTGGCTGGGCAGCCAACTGGAGGTCTCC
The DNA here is from genome assembly GCF_022229015.1 of Micromonospora foliorum. Lineage (GTDB taxonomy): Bacteria > Actinomycetota > Actinomycetes > Mycobacteriales > Micromonosporaceae > Micromonospora > Micromonospora foliorum. The sequence goes on along the minus strand of NZ_JAKKFF010000464.1, from coordinate 2,073 downwards.
CGGCGGCTGCGCACCGACCCGGCCTTCGCCCGGCGGTGGGCGGAACGGTCCGCCGCGATCGCGGAGGCGACCCGGGACCGGCTGGCCCGCCAACGCGACGCCGGGGTGCTGCGCGAGGACGTACCCATCGACGTGCTGGCCCAGTTCCTGGAGCTGGCCTACGACGGCCTGGTGCTGCACCTGGCCATGGGCCGACCGGCCGGTGACCTGGGCCCGGTGCTCGACCTGGTCGAGGAGGCGGTCCGCCGCCACTGACCGCACCGACACCGGTCGGACGACCGTGGCGAGGCTGCTCCACAATGGGGCCGCCGATCCCTCCGGTGACAGGAGCAGTCGATGATCGTCAACGCCGCGTCCGGTGACACCTGGGGCATCTCCGGCCCGACCTTCCTCCGGTACTACCTGCTGACGGCCGCCGTGGTGGTGGCGATAGCGGTGTACCACCGGGTCCGTCTCGCAGCCGGATCGACCGCTGCCATGACCGCCGACCCGCTCGGGCCGCAGCAGGTCGCGTACCTCAACGGAGGGCCCCGGCTCGCCGTGCACGCCGCACTCGGCGGGCTGCGCGGCAGCGGTGCGATCGGCGTACGACCAGACCGCCGGCTGACCACCAGCGGTCCCGCGCCGACCGGGATCACCCCTCTGGATCAGGCCATCCACTGGGCCGCGCACCAGCACGCCCGGGTCGGGGACCTACCGCAGGACGAGCGCGTACGCGTCGCGCTGCACCAGATTCGGTACGGCCTGGAGCAGCGCGGGCTGCTCACCGACGACGCGCAGCGCCGGCGTGCCCGCTTCTGGTCCACGATCCTGTTCGCCCTGCTGGGCCTCGGTGTGCTCCGGTTGGTCTCCGGCCTGTTCAACGGTCACCCGGTCGGCTACCTGTTGTTGACCCTGGTTCCGCTGCTGACCATCACGCTGGTGCTGCGCCGGGCGCCCATGCTCACCCGGGCCGGTCGAGCCGCGCTACGCGGCGTCCGCCGCGAGCACACCCACCTCGCGCCGGCCTCCGCGCCCGCCTACGCCACCTACGGAGCGGCCGGCGCGGCGATGGGCGTGGCCCTGTACGGCACCGCCACGCTGTGGGCGCTCGACCCGGGCTTCGCCGAGCAGGCCGAGATTCAACGCCAGGCCGCCTCCGGCAGCGGCTGGACGGGCGGCTCCGACGGATCGTCCGGTGGCGGAGGCGACAGCTCCGGTGGAGACGGCGGCAGCTCCTGCGGCGGTGGAGGCGGCGGGTGCGGGGGCGGCGGCGGGTGCGGCGGATGACCGGCCCGTCCGGTGTGGGCATCGGCTGGCGTCCGGAGATCGCCGGCTTCGTGGCCGAACTGCCGGGCCTGCGCTTCGTCGAGGTGGTGGCCGAGGGGGTGCCCGCCTCCGGGCCGCTCCCGCCCGGCCTGACGCAGCTGCGGGAACGCGCGGTGACCGTCGTACCGCACGGGGTGCGGCTCTCCCTCGGCGGCGCCGAGCCGGTCGACCCGGCCCGGGTCGCCCACCTGGCCGCGGTGGCGCAACGCCTGGACGCCCCGCTGGTCAGCGAGCACATCGCGTTCGTCCGGGCCGGCGGCCTGGAGGCCGGCCACCTGCTGCCGCTGCCGCGCAGCCGGGAAGCCGTCGACGCGGTCTGCGCCAACGTGGCGCGGGCCCAGGCCGAGCTTCCGGTGCCGATCGCACTGGAGCCGATCGCCGCGTTGGTCGACTGGCCCGACGACGAGCTGGACGAGGCGGACTTCCTCACCGAGATCCTCGACCGGACCGGGGCACTGCTGCTGCTGGACGTCGCCAACGTGCACGCCAACGCCCGCAACCGGGGCGCCGACCCGCTCGCGTTGCTGGACCGCCTGCCGCTGGAGCGGGTCGCGTACGCCCACGTGGCCGGCGGTGCCGAGCACGGCGGTTTCTACCACGACACCCACACCGACCCGGTGCCGGCGGCGGTGCTGGAGCTGGTCGGCGCGCTCTGCGCCCGGCGGCGACCGCCGGCGCTGCTGCTGGAACGCGACGGCCACTATCCGCCGGCCGCCGAACTCCGCGCCGAACTGGACGCCCTGGCCGCCGCCGCGGGCTTCCCGG
>NZ_JAKKFF010000463.1 GCF_022229015.1 Micromonospora foliorum | reverse complement strand
CACCCCGGTGCGCAGCAGGGTGAGGCCCTGCGGGCGGTAGGCGAGGTTGACGTGCGCCTGGGTGGCCAACGCGCCCACCTCGGCAGCGGCGGCCGGCACCAGCGCCCCGGCGGCGAGGAACTTGCTGGCGACGGCCACGCCGTGCAGGCGGCCGTCGGCGGAGCGGGCGACGAGCGAGAAGGTCACCGGCCGAGAGTAACCGTCCGGGCCGGCGCGTCATCGGCGGCGCGAGGCTCAGAACGGTGGTGCGGCGGGCTCCGGTGGGGCGCCGTGGGCCCGACGGGCGTCGACCACCGCGACCCCTGCCAGCACCACCGCCCCGACAGCGGTCGCGACCACACCGGGCAGGTACAGCAGCGGCACCGCCGACGCCACCAGCACCGCGAGGGCGATCCACCGGGACGGGGAGACCCGCCCGAACACCTCGTACTCCAGGCGGGCCCGCCCGGCCAGGAACAGGGCCGGTCCGCCGAGCACCATGGCCAGCCACGGACCCGGGATCCGCTCCAGCGGATGATTGATGATCAGCTCGTACCCGATGGCGGTGCCGGCGAGACCGATCACCATCAGCAGATGGGTGTCGGCCGCCGACCGGCCGATGGTGGCGGGGTGGCGGGCCTTCATCACCGCCTCGCCCAGGATCCGGCCGGCCCGCTGCACGTAGATGCGCCACAGCATGATCGAGGTGGCCAGCGCCAGCGCGAACGCCCACACGTGCCCCGCCTCGTACGGCCCCGCGCTGTAGGCGAAACCCGCCACCAGGATCGTCTCGCCCAGCGCGACGAGGAAGAACTGCTGGTACCGCTCGGCCAGGTGCTCCCCGGCGATCTCCCACTTGGAGACCGTCGAACGACCCAGGCCGGGCACCGGCCAGCCGTAACGGCCGGCCAGGTACTCGATGAGCAGCGCCGCCGACCAGAGCACCACCTGCGCGTTGGTGGTCAACATCGCTCCGCTGATCCAGAGCACCCCGGTGACGGCGAAGACCACCGCCATGCGCACCTTCAACCGGCGGTACGGGTGCGGTCCGAGCGCGATCGACAGGATCACCGGCCGGGTCACCTGCGCGACGACGTACGCCACCGCGAACATCAGTCCGGTCGCGCTGAACGCGCGGGGGACCGCCACCCCCATCACCATGCTGCACACCAACGCGGTGATCACCACGGTCTGCAGCGGCACCCGGTACGGGTCGTACCGGCTGGTCGTCCACGCGGTGCCCTGCCAGACCGCCCAGAGCGCGAGCAGCAACAGCAGTGTCTTGCCGCCGCCGGTGACCGTCCCCCAGCCGTGCTCCCGGCCCGGTTCCCGGGTCAGGTCCTCGAACGCGCGCGCCGAGATCCGGGTGAGCGCGAAGACGTACACCAGGTCGAAGAAGAGTTCCAGGAACGTCGCCCGGCCGGGAGCGGCCGCCGCGGGGACCGGCTCCAGGTGTCCCGCTGCCCTGGAAGCCATGGTCAGCGGCCTGCGCCGTCGGTCCGGTCCACCTCGAAGTCGTAGCACTTCCCACCTGTGCGCACGGCCGGAAACCGGCGATTCTGCCCAGCCCGGGGATCTTGCTCGGGCCCGCGTCAACGGGCACGATCGACCGGTGACGAATCGATGGGGCATGACGGTGCCGCTGGGCGGGATCGCGCTGGCGCAGCACGACGCGGCCTACGCGGCCCTCAACCGGGCCGGGTTCACCGACGTGTGGTCGTCCGAGGTCGCCGGGACCGACGCGTTCACCCCGCTGGCGCTCGCCGCGGCCTGGCAGCCCGGGCTGCGGCTCGGCACCGCGATCACACCTGTCTTCACCCGAGGCCCCGGGCTGCTGGCGATGAGCGCGGCGGCGCTGGCCGAGGCGGCGCCGGGCCGGTTCTCGCTCGGCATCGGCGCGTCCTCACCCGTGCTGGTCCAGGACTGGAACGCGGTGCCGTTCGACGAGCCGTTCCGCCGCACCCGCGACGTCCTGCGCTTCCTGCGCGCCGCGCTGGCCGGCGAGACCGTCGACGAGGCCTACGACACGTTCGCCGTCCGCCGGTTCACACTGGAGCGACCGCCGGCGGTGCCGCCGTCGATCCTGCTCGCCGCGCTGCGCCCGGGGATGCTCCGGCTGGCCGGCGCGGAGGCCGACGGGGTCATCCTCAACTGGCTCAGCGCCGAGGACGTGCCGCGTGCCCTCGCCGAGTTGGGCGAGCGGCGCGCCGGCTTCGAGGTCGCCGCCCGGATCTTCGTCTGCCCCACCGAGGACGCCGCGTACGCCCGGGCGCTGGGCCGGCGGCTCATCACCAGCTACCTCACCGTCCCGGCGTACGCCGAGTTCCACCGCTGGCTCGGCCGCGACGAGACGCTCGCGCCCATGTGGGCGGCCTGGGCCGCCGGTGACCGGCGGGGCGCCAGCGCGGCGGTGCCCGACGAGGTGGTCGACGCGCTGGTGCTGCACGGCTCACCGGAGCGGTGCCGCGCCGAGGTGCGCCGCTACGCCGACAACGGGGTGGACGTGCCGATCTTCGCGCTGCTGCCCACCCCCGAGGTCACCGCCGGCGGCGCGACCGCGCTGCTGAGCCTCATCGCCCGGTTGGGCACCAACCTCGTGGAGGCGTCCGCGTGAACCTGACCGACCGGATCGTGGTGGTCACCGGCGGGGCCGGTGGCATCGGCGCGGCGCTGTCGCGCCGGTTCGCCGCCGAGGGGGCTGCCGCCGTGGTGGTCGCCGACCTG
>NZ_JAKKFF010000462.1 GCF_022229015.1 Micromonospora foliorum | reverse complement strand
CGCGCCCCCCCCCCCCCCCCCCCCCCCCTGTCCCACCTCACCCGCTCCCTCCGCCCCCGCCCCCGCCCCTGACCCGCCCCCGCCCCCGCCCCCCGCCCCCCGCCCCCTGACCCTGTTGATCAAGAGGTTTGCGTCGGAATCCGGCCGAATGATGACGCAAACCTCTTGATCAACAAGGGCTTGACGGATGGCGCTGGTAGAAATGCCGGGTGGAGACAGCAGAGCGGGCAGCAGTACGGGAGCGGGCCGAGGCGGTGCTGCGCCGGCTGGCCGGTGACCACGCCCGGCTGCGCGAGGACCAGTGGCGGGCCATCGAGGCACTCGTCGTCGACCGGCGACGGGTGCTCTGCGTCCAGCGGACCGGTTGGGGCAAGTCGGCGGTCTACTTCGTGGCCACCGCCCTGCTCCGGGACCGCGAGCAGGGCCACCAGGCCGGGCCGACCGTCATCGTCTCGCCGCTGCTGGCGTTGATGCGTAACCAGGTCGAGGCCGCCGCTCGGGCCGGCATCCGGGCCCGCACGATCAACTCGGCGAACCTCGACGAGTGGGACGAGATCACCGCCGAGATCCAGACCGGCGCGGTGGACGTGCTGCTGATCAGCCCGGAACGACTCAACAACCCGGACTTCCGCGACGGCGTCCTGCCGAAGTTGGCCGCGACCACCGGCCTGCTGGTGGTCGACGAGGCGCACTGCGTCTCCGACTGGGGGCACGACTTCCGGCCCGACTACCGGCGGCTGCGGACGTTCCTCGCCGAGCTGCCCGAGCGCACCCCGGTGCTGGCGACCACCGCCACCGCCAACGCCCGGGTCACCCAGGACGTCGCCGAGCAGTTGGGCGATGCCCTCGTCCTGCGCGGAACGCTGGACCGCGAGTCGCTACGCCTCGGGGTGCTCGACCTGCCCACCCCGGCGCACCGGCTGGCCTGGCTCGCCGACCACCTGGACCAGCTGCCCGGCTCGGGCATCGTCTACACGCTGACCGTGGCGGCAGCGGGGGAGACTGCCGAGTTCCTGCGCTCCCGGGGCTACCCGGTCGCCTCCTACAGCGGGCAGTCCGACGACGCCGACCGGCGCGCCGCCGAACAGGACCTGCTCGACAACAAGATCAAGGCGTTGGTCGCCACCAGTGCTCTCGGCATGGGCTTCGACAAGCCCGACCTGGGCTTCGTCGTCCACCTCGGCGCGCCACCCTCGCCGATCGCGTACTACCAGCAGGTCGGCCGCGCCGGCCGGGCCGTCGAGCACGCCGAGGTGCTGCTGCTGCCCGGCGTCGAGGACGCCGCGATCTGGCGTTACTTCGCCTCGCTGGCGTTCCCGCCGGAGCAGCAGGTCCGGGCCGTGCTGGCCGCCCTGCAGACCGACCGCCCGCTCTCCACCCAGGCCCTCGAACCCCTCGTCGACCTGCGCCGGGCGCGGTTGGAGTTGATGCTCAAGGTGCTCGACGTGGACGGCGCGGTCCGCCGGGTGCGCGGTGGTTGGCTCGCCACCGGCGAGCCGTGGGTCTACGACGAGGCCCGGTTGCGCCGCGTCGCCGAGGCGCGCACCGTCGAGCAACAGGCCATGCGGGAGTACGCGACCACGTCCGACTGCCGGATGCGGTACCTACGGGAACGCCTGGACGACACCGGGGCGGTCGACTGCGGCCGGTGCGACAGGTGCGCCGACCCCCTCTTCGCCGCCGACGTGTCGACGGCCGCGCTCGCCGCCGCGCAGACCTTCCTGGGCCGACCCGGCGTGGAGATCGCGCCGAAGAAGCTCTGGCCGACCGGGCTCGACGCGGTGGGCGTACCCCTCAAGGGCCGGATCGCCCCCGCGGAGCAGGCGCTGTCCGGCCGGGCCGTCGGGCGCCTCTCCGACCTGGGCTGGGGTGGCCGGTTGCGTGCTCTCGTCGGCCCGGAAGCGCCGGACGCGCCGCTGCCCGACGACGTCGCCGGCGCGGTCGTGGAGGTGCTGAAGGCGTGGGCGCACGGCGACGACCCGTGGCCCCGCCGGCCGGTGGCGGTGGTCGCGGTCGGTTCCCGGCACGGCTTCCCGCCCACCGACGGCCCGGACACGTACACGGCGGGAACGCTGTTCCCCCGCTCGTCGCAGCAGGCCGCGCGGGCGATCAACGCGGCCAGCGGCAACCGGCCGCTCGTCGTGCTGGCGAACCTGTCCGGCGTCGACGGCTCACCGGAGTCGATGCGCAAGCCGCAGCGGGGGTACGGAGCCGAGACCGGGCGGGGCATCGTGAACATACGGGGGCCCCTCGTCT
>NZ_JAKKFF010000461.1 GCF_022229015.1 Micromonospora foliorum | reverse complement strand
CGCTCACCGGCCGCTCACCGCCGGCGACCGGAGAGTGACCGGTGTTCGGAGCGGCCGACGCCGGTCCGGCCGGCGGGCGCCAGGGCAGTGGCGGGGGCCGCTCGGGCACCGTCTCCGGCGCCGGGGTCGGTGCTCCGGGAGCCCGTGGGAGGTGCGCCTCCGGCACCGGGACCCGCCCCTTGGCACTGCCGGAGCCGGATCGTCCGGTACCGTGCGCGGAGCCCCCGTCCGGGCGGTAGTGTGAATCTTCCCTCCCCACGACCCCCTCCTCCCCCAGCGAAAATCGGCTTGGGTGACACTACTTCGGTCCGAAGACTATGCGGCGGCCGGAGTCGGTGGGTGGCATTCACCTGTCCGGAGGGCCGCCAGTGGTTCCGTTAGCCAGCGTGGGCAGACGAGGGAGCGTGCAGATGGATTTCGACGTGACGGTTGAGATCCCCAAAGGTCACCGGAACAAGTACGAGGTGGACCACAAGACCGGCCGGATCCGGTTGGACCGCACCCTCTTCACCTCCACCCAGTACCCGGCCGACTACGGGTTCATCGAGGGCACGTTGGGCGAGGACGGCGACCCGCTGGACGCCCTCGTGCTGGTCCCCGAGCCGACCTTTCCGGGGTGCCTGATCCGCTGCCGCACCATCGGCATGTTCCGGATGACCGACGAGAAGGGCGGGGACGACAAGGTCCTCTGCGTGCCCTACGAGGACCCCCGCCAGGAGCACCTGCGCGACATCCACCACCTGGGCGAGTTCGACCGCCTGGAGATTCAGCACTTCTTCGAGGTGTACAAGGACCTGGAGCCCGGCAAGTCGGTGGAGGGCGCGACCTGGGTCGGCCGCACCGAGGCCGAGGCCGAGATCCACGCCTCCTACCAGCGGGCCAGGGACGCCGAGGCGCGCGGCGAATCCGCCCACTGACGACCGCTGACGCACCGGGCCCGAGGGTCGCTCAACCGAGCAACCCTCGGGCCCGGTCGTACAGGTCGAGCACCGCGCAGGCGATCGGCACCACGGCGACCACCAGGGCCGTGTCGGTGAGGTCCGCGACCCTTCCGAGGTACGGCGAGACCGGCCGGCGGGCGTACCCGGTGCCGCTGGCCACCGCCACCAGGGCCAGCGCCGCCCCGCCGAGGACCAGCACCAACCGCCCGGTCTCGTCGGTACGACCGACCAGCACCGCGCCCAGCACCGCGTAGCCGGCCAGCCCGGCGAGCACCGTCGGCACCCGCTGTCGCAGCGCCACGAACAGCCTCGACCGCAGCAGCAGCACCGCCGAGGTGACCGCCACCAGCACCCGACCGGCCGTGCCACCGGCAACCACGAGGACGACCGCGGTGGCCACCACCAGCAGGGCGTGGCCGATCAGCATCCCGGTGAGCATCTCCTCGGTGCGGATCACCGCGGCGTGCACCCGGCCCCGGTCCGGCAGATCCCGGGCCCGCTCCGGCTCCTCCGCGGGGGTCGGGGCCGGCAGGGTGATCGGTGGCAGGGGCAGCTTGCCCAGCCGGATGGCCAGCAGCGGGATCACGCCGATGGCGAAGACCAGTGCGCTGAGCAGCACCGCCGCCGTACCGGCCGTGGTCATCAGCAGCCCACCGAGCGCGGCCCCCGCGCCGATCAGGCCGACCGTGACACCGGCCACGAACACCCGCAGCCGGCTGGCCACCCCGAGGAGACCGATCAACGCCACCAGCAGCAGCGCGACCGAGCCGGCCAGCAGTTCGGGAGCGCCCACCCAGCGGGCCGGCCCGAACGGACCGACCGGGTCGCCGGAGCCGACGGCCAGGGCACCGGCCGTGAAAGCGTAGGGCAGCGCGTAGCCGCCGAGCGTCGCCCCGGCGGCGCCGTCGCCGTTGGCGCGGGAGGCGACCGTGCCGGCCACGGTGAGCACCAGCGCCACCGCGACCGCCGCCGGCCAACCGGCCCGGTGCGTCGGGCCACCGGCGAGCAGCGCGAGCAGTCCGACCGCGAG
>NZ_JAKKFF010000460.1 GCF_022229015.1 Micromonospora foliorum | reverse complement strand
CTGCTGGTCGGCGCGGGCGCCGGTGCGGTCGCACTGGACCTGGCCCGGCGGCGGTTCCGGCCGCGGGCCGGTGGCGGGGCGGTGGCCGCCGCGCTGCGCCGGCACCAGCCGGAGTTCCTGCTCTACTTCTCCGCGCCCCCCGGCTCGGAATACCAGGTCACCATGTGGCTGCCGTACCTGCGACGGATCGGCCGGCCGTTCCTGGTGGTGCTGCGCGAGCCGGAGTTCCTGGCCCCGATCGCGGCGGCCACCGACGCCCCGGTGGTCTACTGCCCCACCCTGGGGGCGATGGACGAGGCGTTGGTGCCGAGCCTGCGGGCGGCGTTCTACGTCAACCACGGGGCGAAGAACAGCCACTGCGTCCGCTTCACCCAACTCACCCACATCCAGTTGCACCACGGCGACAGCGACAAGGCGCCGAGCGCCAACCCGGTCTCGGGGATCTTCGACCGGATCTTCGTGGCCGGGCAGGCGGCGATCGACCGCTACGCCCGCGCCGGGGTGCAGATCCCGGCGGACAAGTTCGTGGTGGTGGGACGCCCACAGGTCGAGTCGATCGAGGTACGCCCGGAGCCCGCACGAGGGTTGGCGCACCCGACGGTGCTGTACACCCCGACCTGGACCGGGCACCACGCCGACGCCAACTACTGCTCACTGCCGGTGGCCGAAGGGCTGCTGCGCCGACTGCTGGAGCGCGGCGCGACGGTGATCCTGCGGGCACACCCGTACACCACGCAGAACCCGGCATCGGCCCGCCAGTTGGGCCGCCTGACCGAGTTGCTCGTCGCCGACCGGGCCCGCACCGGCCGCCCGCACGTGGTCGGCGCGGCGGCTCGGGAGCTGAGCCTGACCGAGTGCGTCAACTCCGCCGACGCGCTGGTCTCCGACGTGTCCGGCGTGATCTCCGACTTCCTCTACTCCGGAAAGCCGTACGCGGTCACCGACATGGGCGACGAGGGCGACCGGTTCGTGGAGCGGTTCCCGCTGGCCGGGTCGGGTTACGTGCTGCGCCGGGACATGTCCAACGTGGACGAGGTGCTGACCGCGCTGCTGGACACCGACCCGCTGGCCGAGGCCCGCTGGGCCACCCGCCGCCGCTACCTGGGTGACTTCCCGGCCGAGTCGTACGCCGAGGCGTTCCTGACCGCCGCCCGCCGGGAGCTGGCACCGGCCGAGACCCTCACCGCGCCCACACCGGCATAGCCCCGCTCAGCGGTACGGGTCGAGCAGCGCCAACACCGCCGCCGGGTCCTCCACGTGCGCGTTGTGCCCGAGACCGGGCAGCGTGGCGACCGGTACGCCGTACTCCTTGAGCTGTTCGTCGGTGACCATCGGGTCGTTCTCGCCGCGCGCCAGCACCACCGGAACGTCGGTCGCCGCCAGCAGCGCGGCCAGATCAGGCTCGCCGACGGCGAAGGCGGTCGGGTCCATGGCGAGGCGCCACCGGCCGTCGACCTGGCGCAGCCCGGCGTCCACCACCGGGTCGTCCGGCGGGACCAGGCCGGCCAGTCCGGCGACGCGCAGGTAGCGGCGTGCCGCCTCGGTGCGGCTGGCGAACCAGCTCACCGGCGAGCGGGGCTACGGGCGCGTCATGGTGGCGGCCCGACCGGGCGCCGACGTCGCGGCGCTGACCGAGAAGGTACGCGCGGTGGCCGGCGCCGAAGCCACCGTGAGGAGTCGGCAGCAGATCCTCGACGAGGCCGGGGAGGACGCGGTCCGCAACGTCGACCAGTTCCGCATGCGGGTGTTGATCGTCGTGGGGGGCGCGATCGGGGTGGCGGGCTGGGTGATGGCCACACCCTTCGCAGCCGTGCGTGCCCAGCGCACCCGGCGGGCCGC
>NZ_JAKKFF010000046.1 GCF_022229015.1 Micromonospora foliorum | reverse complement strand
TGGTCGACGAGGTGGACGCCGCCCGGGTGGCCCGCTGGTTCGTCGACCAGTACCCCCGCCGGCGCTACCCCGGGGTGCTGATCGGCTCTCCGCACGGCGCGGCGGCGCACCTCGCGGTGGCCCTTGGCGTGCCGTGGCTGCCGGCCGGCTTCGAGATGACCGTGCACTGGGCCGACGGCGGGGTGGACCGCCCGGCGGACGCCGTGGAGCACGGCGCCGCACTCGCCACCCGGATGCTCGCCGGCAACGCCGACCTGCACCTGCGTCAGGTGCACTGCCCGGCCAGCCGCGGGGCGCTGACCGGGGCGACCGTGTCGCTGACCGCCGCGTGGAGGGCCCTACCGGCCGCGTACGCGCAGTTCCTGGCCGACCGGCTGGTGCCGGAGGCCCCCGTGCTGCTGGTCCACGACGCGCGCACCTGGCCGGTGCTGGAGCGCGGGCCGGGGCACAGCTTCCAGGTCGGTTGCCCGGGCAGCGGGCTGGACCCGGTGGACTTCCACCCGGACAGTCACGCGTTGCGGCAGGTGCTGCGCTCCGTCGGCGGCGACGCGACCCGGTGGGAGCCACCGGAGGTGTCCGTACCGTCGGCGTACGCCGAGCACGGCGTCGACTCGGGCTTCGAACTGGCCACCCGGGACTGGTCCGCCCGGCACCACCACCCGTTGCACCGGGTGCTGGTGCCTCGGCCGGCGGCGCTGAGCGCGGGCGTGGCCGACCTGTACCGGCGGTGGCTGCGGCGCGCCGGCAAGACCGGTGACCGGTTGGTGGTGGAGTGCGGCCGACTGCTCGACCCGTGGCAGGTGGTGCGGGCGGGGCTGGTGCCGTACTGGTGTGAGAACGCCACCCGCCGCAGCGTCGACGAGGCCGAGTGGTGGCTCGCCGGCAGCGAGGCGTTCAGTTCGGTGGACGTGTTGCCCGAGCCGCCCGGGGTGCGCTCGCCCGCCCTGGCCGGGCTGCCGCAGTGGCTGGCCGTCGCCGGGTTCGGCCGGCGGCGTCGGGCGCTGGACCGGACCACGGCCCGGGGCTACCCGGTCACCTCGGTGCCCACCCGCCGGGCCACCGAGGTTCTGCGCGCCCAGCCGTACGACCTGCCCGCGCCGCCCCCACTGGGGGTCGCCGAGGCGCTGGCCGTGCTCCGCGACAGCGGCGGCCACCAGGGGTTGTTGGTCTCCTGAGACGGAGCACGCCGAAACATCCTCGCGAACCCGGGGTCCCGTGATTGAGTACCTACGGAGCGGGAACATCGCTGGCTGCGACGGCCTGATTGCGCTGCGTAGAGGCGGTGTCGCCCGCTGGCATCCCAGTCACTGACCCACTTTCCGGCCCGGTGCGTGGCTCGACCACGCGCACGACCGGTTTCCCGATCCGGGCGGGGGACCTTCCTGAGGGAGGCGCGGATGTTCGGACAGACGAGCACGACCACGACCACGACCACACCACCACCCACCGACCGAGGTCTGGAGGATCTCGACGCGGCGGCGATGGCGTACGCGGCCCGGATCGCCGGGCTCCCACCGGAGCGGCGGGGGGAGGCCCGCGAGGACCTGGTGCGCTTCGCGCTGCCGTTCGCCGGCCGGCTGGCCCGCCGGTACCGGGGGCGGGGGGAGCCGCTGGAGGACCTGGAGCAGGTGGCCCGGTTGGGGCTGGTCAACGCTGTCGACCGCTATGACCCGGAACGGGGCTCCTTCACCGCGTACGCCGCGATCACCATCGTGGGCGAGATCAAACGACACTTCCGGGACCGGACCTGGGGCGTACACGTGCCCCGCCGGCTGCGGGACCTGATCCTCGAGGTGGGGCAGGCCACCGCCGCGCTCACCAGCGAGCTGTCCCGGGCGCCGACGGTGGCCGAACTGTCGGCCCGGCTGGAGACCCCGGAGGAGGAGATCCTCGCCGCCCTGGAGTCGGCGGCCGGCTACAGCCCGGCCTCGCTCAACGCGCCCGTGGGTGGGGAGAGCTCCGCCGAGTTCGGGGACCTGGTCGGTGAGTCGGACAACGCGTTGGAGTCGGTCGACGACCGGGTGACGGTGAGCGGTCTGCTGCACCGACTGCCCTGGCGTGAACGGCGGATCCTCGCGATGCGCTTCTACGGCAACCAGACCCAGGCGGAGATCGCCGCCCGGTTCGGCATCTCGCAGATGCACGTGTCCCGGCTGCTGTCGCGGGCGCTCACCTGGCTGCGACAGGCGATGCTCGCCGACGCGCCGCCGCCGTGGCAGAACGGCGCCGCCGAACCCGACCCGGGCAAGACCCGGATCTCGGTCAAGCAGAACGGCGACTCGGTGGTGGTCGAGGTCGGCGGCGAGATCGACCGCGACGGCGCGGACCAGCTGCGCCGGGCCATGCTGGAGGCGGTCACCGGCCAGCCCAGCGAGGTGGTCGTCGACCTGGTCGGCGCGGGTGGCTTCGACGCCGGTGGGATCGCCGCGCTGATGGCCGGTCGGGACGCGGCCGAGCGGACCGGGGTGCCGCTGCGGCTGACCCGGGTCCAGCCCGCGGTACGCCGTTCGCTCACCGCAGCCGGCCTGGCGCCGGCCCGGGACTGACTGACCGCACCCGGACGAACGAAGGGCCGACACCTCGCGGGGTGTCGGCCCTTCTGCGCGTACCCCTGGTCAGTGCTCGTCGGGGTTGCCGTCGCTGTGCGGGTGGCGCCAGCGCTCGTGCGGCTTCGGCGCGTCCTCGGCGTCCTTCGGCGAGTCGCTCTCCTCGAAGCTCGGCCGGCGGACGCCCTCCGGCTCCGGCACGTCCACCGGCCGGGCGCCGGAGCGCGGCGCCGGCTGGTAGTCGGTCGCCTCGCGGGCGCCGTGCGCGCCCTCGGCGGACGGCGACTCCGGGGCGTGGTGCTCCATCCGCAGTTCGTCGGAGAACTGCTGCGGCGGCTTCGTGGTGCGCTGCGGCAGGTCGCGGCCCAGATCGGCGACGAGCGGACCGTACTTCAGGTCGAAGGCGGGGCGCTCGGACCGGATCCGGGGCATCCGGTCGAAGTTGCGCAGCGGCGGCGGGCAGCTGGTGGCCCATTCGAGGGAGTTGCCGAAGCCCCACGGGTCGTCCACCGTCACCACCGCCCCGTACCGCCAGGACTTCCAGGCGTTGTAGATGAAGAAGAGGGTGGACAGGCCGAGGATGAACGCGAAGATGCTGGAGACGGTGTTCAGGGTGGTGAAGCCGTCGGTGGGCAGGTAGTCGGCGTACCGGCGCGGCATGCCCTCGCTGCCCAGCCAGTGGTGCACCAGGAAGGTGCCGTGGAAGCCGATGAACATGGTCCAGAAGTGCGCCTTGCCGAGCCGTTCGTCGAGCAGTCGCCCGGTCATCTTCGGCCACCAGAAGTAGTAGCCCCCGAAGAGGGCGAAGACCACGGTGCCGAACACCACGTAGTGGAAGTGCGCCACCACGAAGTAGGTGTCGTGGGTGTGGAAGTCCACCGGCGGGCTGGCCAGCAGCACCCCGGTGAGACCGCCGAGCAGGAACGTCACCAGGAAGCCGATGGCGAACAGCATCGGCGTCTCGAAGGTGAGCTGCCCCTTCCACATGGTGCCGATCCAGTTGAAGAACTTCACGCCGGTGGGCACCGCGATCAGATAACTGAGGATGCTGAAGAACGGCAGCAGCACCTGGCCGGTGGCGAACATGTGGTGCGCCCAGACCGTCATGGAGAGCACGGTGATGGCGATGGTGGCCAGCACGATCCCGGTGTAGCCGAAGAGCGGCTTGCGGGAGAAGACCGGGATGATCTCGGTGATGATGCCGAAGAACGGCAACGCGATGATGTACACCTCGGGGTGACCGAAGAACCAGAACAGGTGCTGCCAGAGCATCGGGCCGCCGGTGGCCGGATCGAACACGTGCGCGTTGAGCAACCGGTCGGCGGAGAGCGCCAGCAGCGCGGCGGCCAGCAGTGGGAAGACGAGGATCACCAGCACGCTGGTGAACAGCATGTTCCAGGTGAAGATCGGCATTCGGAACATGGTCATGCCGGGCGCGCGCAGGGTCAGGATCGTGGTGATCAGGTTGACCGCGCCGAGGATGGTGCCGAGCCCGGAGACGACCAGGCCCACCACCCACATGTTCGCGCCCACACCCGGGCTGTGCTCGTAACTGCTCAGCGGGCTGTACGCGGTCCACCCGAAGTCCGCCGAGCCGCCCGGGGTGAGGAACCCGCCGACCACCAAGAGGCCGCCGAACAGGTACAGCCAGTAGGCGAGCGCGTTGAGGCGGGGGAACGACACGTCCGGTGCGCCGATCTGGATCGGCACGATGTAGTTGGCGAACCCGAACGCGGCGGGCGTGGCGAACAGCAGCAGCATCACCGCGCCGTGCGAGGTGAAGAGCTGGTTGTACTGCTCCGAGGAGAGGAACTGCAGCCCCGGGCGGGCCAACTCGGCGCGCATCAGCATCGCCTGTAGCCCGGCCAGCAGGAAGAACCCGAAGGAGGTCAGCAGATACAGCAGGCCGATCTGCTTGTGGTCGGTCGTGGCGAGGAACTTGATCAACGAGTTGCCGGGGACCGGCGTGCGTACCGCTCCCGGGAAACCCCCGAAACGGGCCGGTGCCAGGATCGCCGGACCCCGATCGCGACCGGGTTCTGTGGTTACCCGCTTGGGCATGGCTGCTCACCCCGTCGTGACGGCAGAAAGGACGGGCGTGCTCTACCCACCCTCGCACCATGTAACCAGCCAGCAGCGGTAATTTCGGTCAGATCGCCAGTACCGGGGCAGGCGCCCCAGGCCTTCAGGTCGCCGGCAGCATCGCCCAGACGGCCTTGCCCTGACCGGCCGGCACGCTGCCCCAGCGCTGGGTCAGCTCCCGGACCAGCATCAACCCTCGCCCACCCTCGGCGTGCAGGTCCGTCCCACCCGCCCGGGCCTGGGCACTGCTGCCGTCCACCACCGCCAGGTGCAGATACGGCCGGCGCAGGGTCACCGTCACCTGCATGGGCGTGCCGGCGTGGCGCACCACGTTGCCGACCAGCTCGCTGAGCACCAGCGCGGCCGGGCCGGACGCGTCGGGCAGGTTCCACCGCGCGCACGCGTCGGTGACCAGGTCCCGGGCCCGCCGGCACGCCCCGGCCACCGGCTCCAGTCGGGCCCGCATCCGCAACGTGGACGACGTGCCGGCCAACCGGGTCGCCTCCGCGCAGTCCGCGGAGACCGAGAGCACCCGGCACGTGGTCGACTCGGCCAGCCAGCGCGCGGCGACCGGCGACGGGGCGCAGAGTAGCACCGGCACGGCCGGCCACTCCTCGGCCCGGCGAGCGGTCGCGGCGAAGACGGACAGCGCCAGGCGATCCTCCACGTTCACCCCGGCCATGTCGACCACCAGCGCCTCCGGCTGGTCGACAAGAGCGTCGCTGAGCGCCTGGTGCACCGAGCGCATCGTGCCCAGGTGCAGTGGGCCGGTGAGCCGGACGACCGCCACCGGTGCCGTGGTACGCACCTCGCAGGTGATCCCGCTCGACATCGGCGCCTCAATTCGCTGCTGGGTCCGGATCTGCCAACTACCCGAGGCCGTTCCCGATCAAACCGGACCGATGGCGGAGCGAGGCAGGTCACGCCCGCAGTCCCAGGTCAGGGACGGGGCCGGCCGGTCAGGACGCCCAGTGCGACCATGCCGACACCGAGACCCAGGTGCAGCCAGCCGTCGGCGTCGTTGACCGGGAGCACGTTCGCACCGGTGTCGTGGTCCACCGCCAGCCCGTAGAGCCAGAGCACCAGATAGATCGCGCCTCCGCCGATCAGGAACGCCCGAGCGCCGGTGACCGTCCGCGCCAACAGCAGACCCGCCACGCCGAAGGCCAGGTGCACCAGGTTGTGCAGCACCGACACCTGAAAGACGCCGAACAGGTACGCGCCCGAGTCGTGGCCGGCGAAGCGCAGCGCGTCCATGCCGCTGGTGATCCCCGGCACGAAGCCGAGCACGCCGACCAGCAGGAACAGCACGCCCACCGTCGCCGCCGCGCGACGGACCGGCGGTTTGCCGTCGGCCGGGTTGGGTCGGGCCCGGGAGTGCGCCATCGATCCGACCATTCCCGGCTCCTCGTCGCGCGGCGGGCATGAGCGCTGCCGGCTACCCGCTGTCCCGGCCGACAAACCGGCCGGCCGCGCCATCGGTCAGGCCGGCAGCAACCTCGGCGCGCTCGCCAACTGCCGCACCCGCTCGTACAGCTCGACGTAGCGCTGCGCCATCACCGCCGGAGTGAAGCGCTGCGCGGCCACCCGCCGGCACTCGTCGGGGTCGAGCAACTCGGCGGCGAGGACGAGGTCGTCCAACTCCTCCTCGTCGGTGGTGAGCAGCCCGGTGCGGCCGTGCTCGACCAGCTCCGGCAGGCAACCCCGGGCGGTGGCCACCACCGGCGTGCCCAGGGCGAGCGACTCGACGACCGCCGTGCCACCCGGCTCCTCCCACCGCAGCGGGAACAGCGACGCGCGGGCGCTGGCGAGCAGGTCGTCGCGCTCCTGGCCGGCCACGGTGCCGACCCAGCGGACCAGGTCACCGTCGACGTGCGGTGCCACCTCGTCGAGGAAGAACCGCACGTCCGGGTTCTGCCGGGCCTCGTCGCCGGCCGCGGCCAGGTCGGCCGGCCGATGGTACGGCCCCACGGGGCCGGCCAGCACCAGCGGAAGACCGACCCGGTGCGCGAGCCGGGCGCCCACGTCCTGCCCCTTGCCCGGGTTGATCCGACCCAGGATGAGCAGGTGCTCGCCCTTCTCCGGTCGGGGCCGCCGGTCGGCGTCGACGGCGAGCGGCGTGGACAGGTGCACGTGCCCCACCGAGTGCTCCCGCAGCGCCAACGGGGCGCGGGCCAACTGCGACGCGGAGACGCCGTTGACCCGGACCCGGTCGCCGCCGTCCAGCCCGCCGTAGAGCGCGGGGTGCTTGGCCAGGTCCCAGTGAAGGGTGTGCAGGGTCGGCGGCCCGGCCGGCCCCATCGCGGCGAGGGTGGCCAGCCCGACCGCCTCGACATGATCGTGCACCAGGTCGATGTCGTCGCGGGAGTGCAACTCCCGGACCACTCCGGCCAGGTGCGCCTGGGCGATCCCGCAGACCTGGTTGTACGGCCGCTGCAACGCGGCGAACTGCCCGTCGGCGAAGACCGAGATCTGCTCGTCCACCGGCAGGGTGCTGCTGCCCACCGAGGCGAGCATCACCCGTACGCCGAGCCGCCGCAGCTCCGGCACCAGCGTGGCGATCACGTTCTCGATGCCGCCGTAGCCGGGCGGTGGCACCGACAGCCACGGGCCGGCGTTCATCAGCACGGTGAGGCTCATCGGGTGCGTCCCTTCCGGCCGGTCGGGGCTCGCAGGATCGGCTCACTCCTCGCGCTCACGCGGCGGCCACCCGGCGGCGGGGCACCCGGTGGCGCAGTTCGGCCAACGGCGGGCGCTCCTCGATGGACACGTCGCTGACCACGATCTCGCGGTCCAGGTTCGGCAGAGTGTCCGAGCCACCGCGACGGAACTGGGTCAGCAACGCCTCCGGCGCGAACCCGGGGGTCGCCCAGCCGCGCCGTTGCAGCCGGGACCAGGCGGTCAACATGATCTGCGCGGACATCCGGCCCAGGGCGGCGGTGTCCTGGTGGCGGTGCTTGCGCTCACCGAGGTCGACCTGGGCCAGCGCGTCCAGGCCGACCAGGTCGAGCAGGTCGATCATCATGGCCGTCTCCACCCCGTACCCGGAGACGAACGGCACCTGGGCCAGGACGTCCCGGCGGCCCGCGTACTCGCCGGCGAGCGGCTGCACGAAGCCGGCCAACTCGGGCCAGAAGAGGTTGAGCAGTGGTCGGGCCATCAACTCGGTCACCCGACCCCCGCCGTCCTGCTCCACGCTGGCGGTGCCCACCAGGGGTCGGTGGTAGAAGCCCTTCACGAAGTCGACCGACGGGTCGGTCAGCAGCGGGCCGAGCAGCCCGCTCACGAAGTGCGGCCGGAACTCCCGCAGGTCGGCGTCGATGAACGCCACCACGTCTCCCTCGGCGGCGGCCAACCCGGCCCAGAGCGCGTCGCCCTTGCCGGTGAGCCGGGGCAACCCCCGGGTCATCGCGTCCTGGCTGACCACCTCCGCACCGGCGGCGCGGGCCACCTGGGCGGTCCGGTCCGTCGAGCGGGAATCCACCACGATCAGCTCGTCGACCAGGGCCACCCGATCCATCAGGTGCTCCCGGATGGTCGACACGATCGCGCCGACGGTGGCCTCCTCGTTGCGGGCCGGCAGCACCACGCTGACCCGCGTCCCACCCTTGGCACGCAGCAGCCGACGCGTCGGCCAGTCCGCCGCCGACGTCGTCCGGTACGTGGCCCACGCCTCTACCACCGGTGACACGCTCGATGTCGTATCCCGCACGGGCACCCCTCCGTTCGTGCGTGGAAAAACCGAATTTGGTTGTTCCCATTCCTCGTCACGCGCTAACCGCTTTCTCGGCAACAGCTTGATCACAGAGGTGACGTCAATGGGTTCCCGGGTGATGAACGTTTGATTGCGCGCACCCCAGGGGACTGCTCACACCGCACATGAATTGTCTTCGAAGGGGTGTCGGGATGCGGAAATGCCGGGTGGGTCTGGTCGGCGCCGGTGGTGTGGCACAACGTCACGCGCGGGTGCTGGCCGGGTTCGACGACGTCGAGCTGGTCGGGATCACCGACGTGGCGCCGGAGGCGGCGTCCGCGCTGGCCGCACAGCACGGCGGGCGGGCCTGCACCGACGTCGCCGAGCTGCTGGCCACCGAGCCGGACGCCGTGTACGTCTGTGTGCCACCGTTCGCACACGGCCCCGCTGAGGAGGCGGTGATCGAGGCCGGGCTGCCGATGTTCGTGGAGAAGCCCGTCGCGGTCGACCTGAGCACCGCCGAGCGGATCGCCGACCTGGTCGCCCAACGCGGGCTGCGCACCGCCGTCGGCCACCACTGGCGCTACCTGAGCGTGCTCGACCAGGCCCGCGACCTGCTCGCCGACCGCCCGGTGCGGATGGTCAGCGGCGCCTGGCTGGACAAGGTGCCCCCGGTGGCGTGGTGGTCGCGGCGGGACCGCTCCGGCGGCCCGGTGGTCGAGCAGGCCGCCCACGTGCTCGACCTGATCCGGGTGCTGGCCGGCGAGGTCACCGAGGTCACCGCGTACGGCAACGGCACCCCACCGCCGGTCGACGGCGCCGACATCGACTCGGTGACCACCGCCGCGCTGCGCTTCGCCGACGGAGCGGTCGGCACGCTCAGCGCCGCCTGCGTCCTCGGCTGGAAACACCGCGCCGGCCTGGAGATCCTCGCCGACGGGCTGGCCCTCGCGATCACCGAGGACGGGCTGTCGATCCGCGACGCCGACGGCGAACGACACCTCCCGGCCGACCCGGAAGCCGCCCGGGTGGCGGTGGACCGGGCCTTCGTCGACGCCGTCCGCGGCATCGGCGACGACGTGCGCGTCCCGTACGCCGAGGCCCTCGCGACCCAGCGCCTCGCCCTCGCGGTGGCCGACTCGGCCCGCACCGGCACCACTGTGCGGCTCGCCACCGCTACCGCGCCGACGATGCTCGCCAGCGGGGTGACCGTCGATGCGTGACAAGGTCGTGGTGGTCACCGGCCCCGGCCAGGTCGACCTCGTCGAGCAGGACGCCGCCCCGCTGCGCCCCGGCACGTTCCGGGTCGAGACCCTGTTCAGCGGTGTCTCCGCCGGCACCGAGCTGAGCTACGTCAAGGGCACGAATCCCTACCTGAACGTCACCTGGAATGCCGACCTGGGGCTGTTCCAGCCCGGGGCGGCCAGCACGCCGTACCCGGTGACCCGACTCGGCTACATGCAGGTCGGCCGGGTGGTGGAGAGCGAGACCCCGGCCGTCGCGGTGGGCACGGTAGGCGCCATGACGTACGGGCACCGCACCGGCTGGTTGGCCGACCCGGTCGCCGAACGGTTCGTGGCGCTACCCGACGACCTGGACCCGCTGCTCGGCGTCTACGTCGCGCACATGGGCCCGATCTGCGCCAACGGTCTGCTGCACGCCGCCGCCGACCTGCACGGCACCGACGTCCGGGCGCTCGGCGACGGGGTACGCGGCCGACGGGTCGCCGTCGTCGGCGCCGGTGTCGTGGCGCTGTTGACGGCGTTGTTCGCCCGGCGCAACGGCGCCGCGTCGGTGGTGGTGCTCGACCCCACCCCGCACCGCCGTCAGGTCGCCGAGGCGCTCGGCCTGGAAACCCTCGACCCCGACGCGGACGACCCGGCGGTCGTGCTCAAGACCCGCTGGGCGCACACCGCCGGCGACCGGGGCGCCGACGTGGTGTTCCAGTGCCGGGGGCAGGCGTGGGCGTTGCACCTCGCCCTGCGGCTGCTGCGGCCCCAGGGCACCGTCATCGACCTGGCCTTCTACCAGGGCGGCGCGGACGCGGTCCGCCTCGGCGAGGAGTTCCACCACAACGGGCTGTCGCTGCGCTGCGCCCAGATCGGCCGGGTGCCGCGCGGGCTCGCGCCCACCTGGGACCGCGAACGGCTCTCCGCCGAGACCGTCGACCTGCTCAGGACGTACGGAGACGCCATCCGCAAGCACCTCGTCTCGGCGGTGGTGCCGTTCGACGAGGCGCCCGCCCTCCTCACCGACCTGGCCGACCGTCGCCGCCAGGAGCTTCAGGTGGTGCTCGCCGCCTGACCCGCCTCCGCCGCGTGCCAGGGCCGGCTACCGTTCGCGACATGAGCACCGTGCAGGACCGGCCGGCCCCCGGCGACACCTCGACCGACCGGCCGGTCGGCGGCAGCCCCGCCGGCCGGCCGGTCGGCCTGGCCGCGTTGCTGCCGTACCTGCGGGAGCACCGCGGCACCCTGGTCGTGGTGGGCGCGCTGTCACTGACCGGCTCGGCGGCGTCGCTGGCGCAGCCGCTGCTCACCCGGTCGGTGCTGGAGCGGATCGGCGCCGAGCAGGGGGTGTCCCGGCTGGTGGCGGTGCTGGTGGCCCTCGTGGTGCTCGGCGCGGCGATCGGCGGGCTGCGCGACTACCTGCTGCAACGCACCGCCGAGGGGCTGGTGCTGGGCACCCGGCGCCGGCTGGCCGGCCACCTGCTGCGGCTGCCCATCGCCGAGTACGACCGCCGACGCACCGGCGACCTGCTCTCCCGGGTCGGCTCGGACACCACGCTGCTGCGCGCGGTCGTCACCTCCGGGCTCTTCGAGACGGTCACCGGGGCGGTGACGGTGGTCGGCGCCGGCACGGCCATGGTGCTGCTCGACCCGCTGCTGTTCGGCGTCACTCTGCTCGGGGTGGCGCTGGGGCTGGCCTTCGCCGCCACCTTCGCCCGCCGGGTCCGGGCGCTGGCCCGAGTCGCCCAGGAGCGGATCGGCGAGATGACCTCGGCGGTGGAGCGGTCCATCTCGGCGGCCCGGACCATCCGGGCCAGCCGCGCCGAGACCCGGGAGACGGAGACGGTCACCGGCAGCGCGCGGGATGCGTACGCCGCGGGGCTGCGGGTGGCCCGGGTGCAGGCGTTGGTCGGCCCGATCGGCTCGGTCACCGTGCAGGGCGCGTTCCTGCTGGTGCTCGGCATCGGTGGGGCGCGGGTCGCCGCCGGGGCGATCTCCGTCGGCGACCTCGTCGCGTTCGTCATGTACCTGTTCCTGCTGGCGCTGCCGCTGGGTCAGGTGCTGCGGGCGTACACCCAGTTGCAGTCTGGCCTGGGCGCCCTGCAGCGGATCGAGGAGATCCTCGCCGTGCCCGCGGAGGGCGCGGACGACCGGCCGGCGCCGGCCGCCGCGACGGCGACCCCGCGCCGCCCGACCCCGATGATCGAGTTCGACCGGGTGGGCTTCGGCTACCCGGGCGGCGAGCCGGTGCTGCACGAGGTCAGCTTCGCGGTTCCCGCCGGCACCCGGACAGCCCTGGTCGGTCCCTCCGGCGCCGGCAAGTCCACCCTGCTGGCCCTGGTCGAGCGCTTCTACGAGGTGAGCGCCGGCGCGGTCCGACTCGACGGCACCGACGTCCGGGACCTGCCCCGCGACGCGCTGCGGGCCCGGCTCGGCTACGTCGAGCAGGAGGCTCCCGTGCTGGCCGGCACACTGCGGGAGAACCTGCTGATCACCACCCCGGACGCCACCGACGACCGGTTGCGCGAGGTCCTCGACGAGGTCAACCTGGGCCACCTGGCGCGGCGCACCCCGCAGGGCCTCGACGTGCAGGTGGGGGAGGGCGGCGTCCTGCTCTCCGGAGGTGAGCGGCAGCGACTGGCCATCGCCCGCGCGCTGCTCGCCGGCCCGCCGGTGCTGCTGCTCGACGAGCCGACCAGCAACCTCGACTCCCGCAACGAGGTCGCGCTGCGCCGCGCCATCGACGCCGTGGCCGTCCGCCGGACGCTGTTGATCGTGGCGCACCGGCTGGCCACCGTGGTCGACGCCGACCAGATCGTCGTCCTCGACGGCGGCCGGGTGGTGGCCGTGGGCACCCACGCCGAACTGACCGCCACCGACCCGCTGTACCGGGAGCTCGCCAGCCACCAACTGCTCGTCGGCTGACTTCGTCCCAGGAAGGCGGACTTGCCGGGCGGCCGGGCCGCGCGCGCCGCCCGGAATCGCGTACCGTTGCCGCTCATGGGTGTGTCGCAACGGTTCAAGAGCAAGTTCCGGCGGTTCCTCCAGCGCCCCGGCTCGACCGTGGATCTTGCTCCGCTGGAGAAACTGCTCCCGGCGATCGAGGCGCGCGAGGCTGAGCTCACCGCGCTCGACGACGCCGAGCTGACCGCGGCCGCGGGCGCCGCCGCCGGTTACGAGGAGATCTGCGCCGTCGGCCGCGAGGCCGCCCGCCGTGGCCTCGACCAGCGGCCGTACGACGTGCAGCTGCTCGGCGCGATGTCGCTGCTCTCCGGCAAGGTCGCCGAGATGGCCACCGGTGAGGGCAAGACACTGACCGCCACGGTCGCCGCGTACGGGCACGTCCGGCTCGGCAACGGCCCGGTGCACGTGCTCACCATCAACGACTACCTGGCCCGCCGCGACGCCCAGTGGATGGAGCCGGTCTACACCCTGCTCGGCCTCACCGTCGGCTGGGTCAACGAGGCCTCCACCCCGCAGGAGCGGCGCGACGCGTACGCCTGCGACGTCACCTACGTCTCGGTCAGCGAGGCCGGCTTCGACTACCTGCGCGACCAGTTGGTCACCGACGTGGAAGACCGGGTGCAGCCCGCGCTGACCACCGCCATCGTCGACGAGGCCGACTCGATCATGATCGACGAGGCCCGGGTGCCGATGGTCCTGGCCGGCGCGGTGCCGGGCGAGCAGGACCCGGTGCACGCCGCCGCCGCGCTCGTCCGTGGCCTGCGCAAGGGCAAGCACTACACGGTCGCCGAGGACGGGCGGAGCGTGGCGTTCACCTCCGCCGGCCTGGCCGCCATCGAGGCCAAGCTCGGCATCGACCTGTACGACGAGGAGCACGTCGCGCAGCTCTCCGCGGTCAACGTGGCGCTGCACGCGCACGCCCTGCTGCACCGTGACGTGGATTACATCGTCCGGGACGGTTCGGTCGAGCTGGTCGACGAGATGCGCGGCCGGGTGGCCCAGCGCCGCCGCTGGCCGGACGGTCTCCAGGCCGCCGTCGAGGCCAAGGAGGGGCTGGACGCCACCGCCGAGGGCGAGGTGCTCGGCACCATCGCCATGCAGGCGTACATCGCGCTCTACCCGAAGGTCTGCGGGATGACCGCCACCGCGGTGCTGGTCGGCGACCAGTTGCGGGAGTTCTTCGGCCTCGAGGTCGCGGTGATCCCACCGAACACCCCCTGCATCCGCGAGGACGAGCCGGACCGCATCTACGCCACCCGGGCGGAGAAGGACGAGGCGCTGATCGACGAGATCCAGCGCTGGCACGCCAAGGGGCGGCCGGTGCTGGTCGGCACCCTGGACGTCAAGGAGTCCGAGGGGCTGGCCGCCGGGCTGAACGCCGCCGGGGTGCCCTGCGTCGTGCTGAACGCCAAGAACGACGACGAAGAGGCCGCGATCATCGCCGAGGCCGGCGCGTACGGCGCGGTGACCGTCTCCACCCAGATGGCCGGCCGGGGTGTCGACATCCGTCTCGGCGGCAGCGACCAGGCCGACCAGGAGCGGGTCGCCGAGCTGGGCGGGCTCTTCGTGATCGGCAGCGGCCGGCACGACAGCCGCCGCGTGGACGACCAACTGCGCGGTCGAGCCGGCCGGCAGGGCGACCCGGGTGGCTCGGTCTTCTTCGTCAGCCTGGAGGACGACCTCGTCGTCCGGCACGCCGCCGACTCGGTGCCGGCCTCGCCGCGGATGAACGCCGACGGCCTGGTGACCGACGAGCAGGTCGACTACGCGGTGGAGCACGCCCAGCGGGTCGCCGAGGGCGTCAACCACGAGATCCACCGCAACACCTGGCGCTACAGCGTGGTGATCGAGCAGCAGCGCAAGGCCCTCGCCGCGCGCCGGGAACGCCTGCTGACCAGCGACGTGGCCGCGGTGATGCTGCTCGAGAAGGCGCCCGAGAAGGCCGGCGAGATGGACGAGGAACTGCTCGCCCGTGCCGCCCGGTCGATCGCGCTCTACCACCTGGACCGGCTCTGGGCCGAGCACCTGGCCGAGCTGTCGGAGGTCCGCGAGGGCGTCCACCTGCGCGCTCTGGGCCGGCTCGACCCGCTGGACGAGTTCCACCGGGCGGCGGTGCCGGCGTTCAACGACCTGATCCCGGAGATCGAGGCCCGCACCATCGCCACCTTCACCGAGACCGAATTCGATGAGGACTGGCAGCCCGACGACGGCACTCTGGTCCGGCCCACCGCCACCTGGACGTACCTGGTGCACGACAACCCGTTCGGCTCCGAGCTCGACCGCCTGATCGCCTCGATCGGGCGGCGGCTCAGCGGCGCCTCGCGCTGACGTACCGACCGTCGGGGCCCCGGTCGCGCCTCCACGCGCGGCCGGGGCCCCGAAATACGCCGTTTCGACCCAGGTTTCCCAGGGTAGTAGGGCTGGTCGGTCGAGTCGGGAGAGAGCAGACGATGACACAGGTGACGATGCTTGCCGGGCAGGCACGAGACGGCACGGAGGCTGCGAACCGGTGAACCTCGACACGCGGGAACCGGTGGCGCAGACCCTCGGCGTGCTGGAAGCAGCCGCGCTGCTCCGGGAGCTGACCGCCGGGCTGATCTCCCTGACCGATTTTGATGAGGCGCTGCTGGCACTGGTCCGGGTCACCCGGGACGCCGTCGCCGGGGTGCGCTGGTGCGGGTTCACCGCCCTGCGGGCCGGCGAGCCGGCCGGGGTGGCCGCCTCCGACGAGGGGTTGGCCGGGCTGGACGACCTGCGACACGGGCCGGACTCGCCCGCGATGAGCGCGATCCACCGCCGCGAGATGATCCTCGCCGCCGACCTGGCCAGTGAGCCCCGCTGGCCGGCCTGGACGGCGCGCGCCCGCGACCTCGGCGTACGCGGGGTGATCTCCGCGCCGGTCGACATCGACGACCAGGTGATCGGCGCGATCAACCTGTACGCCGCCGCGCCGGACCTGTTGACCCCGCAGCACCAGTTGACCGCGATGCTGCTCGCCGAACACGCCGGCCTGCTGCTCGCCGCCGTCCGCGACCGTGGCCGGCAGCTCACCCTCGCCGGTGAACGGGACGCCTCGCTCCTGCACGACGGGGTGGTGGGCCAGGCCGTCGGCGTGATCATGACGCAACGCGGCTGCCCGCCGGCCGAGGCCCTCGACGTGCTGCGGACCGCCGCCTCGTCGCTGGACATCCCGCTGCGCGAGGTGGCGGAGCGACTGGTCCGCACGGTCTCCCGCCAACGCGACAACTGACCCCGGCCGCGCCGCCGCGCTGCCGGCTGCCCTGCTGTCGTGATCGCGTCGGTGCCGGTCGGCCTCGTCGGTGCCGGTCGGCCGTGTCGGTGTTGGTCGGCCGTGTCGGTGTCGGTCGGCCTCGTCGGTGCCCCTCGGCCGTGTCGGTGTCGTGATCGACTCGGGTTCCTGGAAGTCGGGGGGTCATGGGTCGGCGGATGCCCCGACTTCCTGAAGCGCGAGTCGATCAACACTCGGTCTGGCCGTCTGGCCGTCTGGCCGTCTGGCCGTCTGGCCGTCTGGCCGTCTGGCGTCGGGCGGGCGGGCGGTGGCCACGGGTGCCCGTTCTCCCTGCCACCGGCGAGTCGGGCGGCATCGTTTCGCCTCGACCGGCCTCGGGTAGCACTCTGGTCAGGTGAGCTGCGCCGACCCGGGGGAGGACCGATGCAGAGCCGGCTGAGGGTGCAGGGGCACTCGATCCAACCGATGCTGGTGACGTTCCCGCTCGGGCTCTTCGTCAGCGCCACCGTCTTCGACCTGACCGACGTGGTCGGCGGGCCCGCGTTCCTGGGCGAGGTCGGCTACTGGACGGGCGTCGCCGCCCTCGTCGCCGCCGCGCTGACCGCCGTGGCCGGCATGGTCGACCTGTGGGACGTGCCGGTTGACCGGACCCGCCGTACCGCCGTGGCCTTCAACCTCGTGAACGCGGTGATGGCCGCCATGTTCCTGCTCACCTGCCTGGTCCGGTCCCACTCTCCGCAGCGCGGCGCGTCGGTCGCGATCCTGGTCACCGAGCTGGTCGCGCTGGCCGTCGGCGGGGTCGGCGTACACCTGGGCGCCCGGCTGATGCGTCAGTTCGACAGCGGCCGCACCGAGGCCGGCGGCCTGGACGCACTCGCCGGCTCCACCGGCGAGATCGCCCGCCCCTGACCCGACCTGCCGGACAGGCCCGCGCGACCCGCGACCCGCGAGCCGGGTGCCCGGCCGGCCGGCTTCGTGCGCGGGGCCGGCATCGGAGCGGCTGGTCGATCTACCATCCCGGGATGACCCCCTCTCTGGACACGCTCCCGAAGATCGGCGCGCCCGCCACCCGGGCCCTGAACGCCGCCGGTTACACCGCGCTGCGGCAGCTCGATGGTGTCCCTCGGGCGGAGCTGGCCAAACTGCACGGCATGGGCCCGAAGGCGCTCGGAATCCTCCAGGCCGCCCTCGAGGAGCACCAGCTCGGCCTCGGCTGAGATCCACGCGGACGCCCCGGCCGGGCGGCGGCAAATGGGTTGCCGGCCGGGTGGCCAGCCACGAGGCTGACCGCCATGATCGCTGAGCGTGACGCCGAGAACCTGATCGCGGAGGCCGTCGCCGCACCCGTCGATGGTTGGGGCTTCGACTGGCTGGCGGGCCGGGCCACCGAGGAGCGTCCACCCTGGGGGTACGCCCGGATCGTCGCCGACCGGATGGCGCACGCCGGCGCGGCTCTGGACGTGGACACCGGCGGCGGGGAGGTGCTCGCCGAGGTGCCGCGTCCACCGAAGCTGCTGACGGCGACCGAGGCGTGGCCGCCGAACGTCGAGGTCGCGCGACGGACCCTGCGTCGGGTCGGCGCGTCGGTGGTGGCGGTCGCGCCGGACGGGCCGCTGCCGTTCCGCGACGCCTCGTTCGATCTGGTGGTCAGTCGGCATCCGGTGCGTACCGACTGGGTCCAGACGGCGCGGGTGTTGCGACCGGGCGGGACGTTCCTGTCGCAGCAGATCGGGGCCGGCACCATGCGGGAGCTGAGTGAGGCGATCCTCGGGCCATTGCCGCCGCCGACCCAGCGACACCCCGAGCACGCGGTCGCCGCCGCCGAAGCCGCCGGCCTGCGGGTGGTCGACCTGCGTCGGGCCACCCTGCGGGCGACCTTCTCCGACATCGGCGCGGTGGTCTGGTTTCTGCGCAAGGTGATCTGGACGGTGCCCGGGTTCACGGTCGACCGCTACCGCGCACCGCTGCGCGACCTCCACCACCGCATCACCGCCGAGGGCCCCTTCGTGGCCCACGCCCAACGCTTCCTCATCGAGGCCACCCGCCCCTGACCCCCGCACGCGTCGATCTTGCAGTTGTGGTGCCCCACAAATGCCCAATGTCGGGACGGTCCACCCACCAGAACTGCAAGATCGGCGGGCGCGGGCGCGGGCGCGGG
>NZ_JAKKFF010000459.1 GCF_022229015.1 Micromonospora foliorum | reverse complement strand
GGCGCGTCGACCGCCGCGAGCCGCCGCGCGGTGAGCAGCGGGTCGGGCCGGAGCAACCCGAGGAGTACGACGGCAGCCAGCACGAACGCGGCCGCGCTGAACGCGAACGGGCCCGCCAACGGGGGCAGCCCCCAGCCGGTGGTGACCCGGTCGGCCAGCGCGGCGAAGTTCGGCGCGGCCACCGCACCGATGGTGGTGGCCCAGACGATCAGGGAGAGCTGCCGCCCCCGGCGGGCCGGCTCGGCGAGATCCACGGCCGTGTAGCGGGCCTGCAGGTTCGCGGCGGTGCCCCCGCCGAAGAGCAGCATGCCGAGGAAGAGCAGCGGCACCCAGCGGGTGGCCGCGGCCAGCACCACCAGCACGCCGCCGACAGCGCCGACCGCGTACCCCAGCACCAGGCCCGGTCGGCGACCGTGCCGCGCCATGATCCGGGTGACCGGGACGGCGAGCAGCGCGGCACCGACCACCCCGGCGCTCTGCGCGACACCCGCCACCGCGGTCCCGGCGACCCGCGCCGCGAGCAGCGCGCCCACGGAGATGCCGATGGTCACGCCGATCCCGCCGATGATCTGGGTGGTGAAGAGCAGCCGCAGGGTACGCCGCTGGATCGACGCGACGTCGGGTCGGGCGGCGGTACGCGGCACGGTCAGGTCGGTCGCCATCGGCGCTCCTCAGGAAGGGGGTGACCCATCCTCGCGCACCCGCCCCGACCAGCGGCAGTGGGTTTCGCCGGAGCGGGGTCGGTCAGCCGGCCATCACCCGCTGGTGCAGCGCGGAGACCGCCGAGCGCGCCGCCACGAACGCGCCGTGCTGCCAGGCCACCTCGTGGCTGAGCCAGTCCCCCGCGAAGTAGACCCGCCCGGCCGGCTGGAGCAGCAGGTTGTAGCCGGGCGTGCCGTACCGGGGTGACGTCCAGGCGCCCTCGATGTAGCGGGTCCGGTCCCAGGCGTGGGAGTACGAGCTGACCAGCTCACTGCGGTACTTGTCACCGTGGATCTTCACACCCTGGCTGATCGCGCGCTCGCTGCGCTGCTCCGGCGTGAGCCCGCTGTACGCCCTGGCGTTCGCCCCGGTGTTGTAATAGCCGACGACCAGGCCGCGCTTCCCGTGGAAGCCGTAGGACGGGTACCAGATGTGCGACAGGTCCAGGTCGGTCTCGGTGATGCCGCCGTAGATCCGCTGATCGGTCTCCCACCAGCGGCTGCGGTATTCCAGGCCGATCTTTCCGGAGGCGGTGACCGGGAAGTCGGCCAGCGCCGCGGTCACCGCCGTGCCGAGATTGTGCGGTACGCGGGCCATCAGGTGCGGCGGTAGCGCCGCCACGCAGTAGTCGGCGCTGATCTGCGACTCCCGGCCACCCTGCCGGTACGTCACCTCGACCCGACCGCCCCGGTCGGTCACCGCGGTCACCTCGGCGTTGAGTCGGATCCGGTGCGAGCCCACCGCCCGGGCCAGGGCTCGGGGGATCTGGTCCATCCCGCCGACCGGCTGGAACATCAGCATGGCCTGGTCGTAGCCGAACTCGAAGGAGAAGTACCGGCCGATGTTGCTGGCGAACACGTCGGCGAGTGCCGGCGGCGTACCGAGCGGGCTCCCCACGTCGTTGCCCGCGCCCGGGTAGGCGAGGTAGCCGCGACGGTTGGTGCCGGTGTACGCCCAGTCGCTGGTCCGTCCGCCGATCGCACCGAAGCTCTGCAGGAACGACAGCAGCCGGTCACGGTCCTCGGTGGTGAGCCGGGCGTCCAGCGCACCCTGATCGGTGGCCTTGGCGAGCAGTTCCGAGACGTAGCCGTACACGTCGGCCTTGGCGGTGCGGTACCGGACCGGCTCGGTCATCCCGGCGGACTCGTTGTAGATCCAGGCGTCGGCGTTCTGGTTGGTGAAGACCTCGATGGGTACGCCGAGTTCCCGGCAGTAGTCCATCGTGACCATCCACTGTGCGATGCGGCCCGGCCCGGCGTTGAAGTAGACCCCGTCGGAGAAGCTGGCCCGCTGGGTGCGTCCGTCGAGGTCCGTCTCGACGTCGCCGCCCCGGACGGTCAGGTTCCGTCCACCGACGCGGTGCCGCGCCTCAAGGATGGTGCAGTGGTAGCCCGCCTTGCCCAACTCGTACGCCGTGGTGAGCCCGGCGATGCCGCCGCCGAGAACGACCACGCTGGCGCCCGACCGCCCGGTGAGCGTGAAGTCGGACCGCTCCGGCGGCCGGAACGCCGGGGTGACCGACGCCGCCGCGCTGGGGGCCAGCCCCATGGCGCCCATGGTGGCGAGCATCGCTCCGGCACCGCCGCTGATTCCGACCGTACGCAGGAACCCACGCCGGCTGACCATCGACTGCGTCTGATCGCTCATAACGGCCTCCCCTACAAGATCGACTCGCATGAGTCTGCAGAGGATCTGTTACGCGGTACCCGCATCGCCGTTTCCGGCAGGTATCGCCTCGTGGCGCGACCCGGGCGGCACTTTCCGTCGGCTCGGGTCGGGGCAGCTGCGTGTCGCGGCTCGGGTAGGGGCGGCTGTGTTTCGCGGCTCGGGCCGGGGGCTGCGTTTCGCCGGCTCCGGGCAGGGCGGCTGCGGTCGGCGGCTAGCCGGGCAGGGCGCGGGTGACGACGGTGAGGTCGGCGACCAGGCCCTCGTACGCCTTGTCCTGGTCGTCGGCCCGCAGGACGGCGGACGGGTGGATGGTGGCCAGCAGCCGAGCCTGCGGCGCGTCGGCCCGCTTCCCGGCGTTGTCCACCGGCACCTGCTCGAAGTCGGCGGGGTGTTGGGCCGACTCCGGCCAGGGCAGCAGCTCACCCCGCTGCCGGGTGACCCGGAAGGACGGGCCGAGCAGCGCCTTGGCGGCGGTCGCGCCGAGCACCACCACGATCTCCGGACGCAGCCGGGCGAACTCCGCGACCAACCAGGGGCGGCAGGCGGTGATGTGCGTCTGGTCCGGGGTCTGGTGGATCCGCCGCTTGCCGCGCAGCTCGAAGCGAAAGTGCTTCACGGCATTTGTCAGGTACAGGTGACCCGGGTCCAGCCCGGCGTCGTCGACCGCGCGGCGCAGCAGGCGTCCGGCCGGGCCGACGAAGGGCAGCCCCTTCTGGTCCTCCATGTCACCGGGCTGCTCGCCGACCAGCACCACGCGGGCGCTCTCGTCACCCCGGCCGAAGACGGTCTGCGAGGCGTCCCGGTACAGCTCGCAGCCCCGACAGCCGCCCGCGGCGGTGCGCAGGTCGTCGATGGTGTCGGCGTCGGACGGGATGAACCGCTGGGCGCCCGGAGCGCTCCCGGTCTGCTCGGCCATGCCGACTGTTATATACCCGTTCGTTGCTCGCCGCCGGATACGCCCCGGCGCATCGGCGGCTTCGCGTCAGTATCCGTTCCCGCCCCCATCGCCACCGGACGCGATCGCGATCAGCACGATGATGATGATGATGATCGCCACCGCGACCGCGATCCAAATCCCCTTACGAGCCCCACGAGACGCCATGTCCCCCACCTCCGGGCGCCCGCATACCCGTCCCGGCCGTCCCGAATCCCCGCGATATCCACTTTTTCGCCACAAGGTGCACGGGTCCGACATCTTCCTCGACACCACTCGTCAGATCGCGGGAGCGGGGTCAGGTGGGGAAGCCCCGCGAGGGGGGTGGGTTCTCGGCGTGGGCCACGGCGGCGGCCAGGGGGGCCAGGTCGGCGGTGTCCAGGGAACTGACGGTGATGCGCAGGGCGGACGGGGCCGCGATCCGGTAGAGAGCGCCGGGGGCCACCGCCCAGCCGGCGTCGCGGAGCGCGGTCACCGTGCTGGTCTCGTCCGCGATCGGCAGCCAGACGTTGATGCCGCTACGACCGTGTGCGGTCAGGCCGTGCTCGGCCAGCGCGGCGAGCAGCCCTTCGCGCCGCTGCTCGTAGCTCCGCGCCGCCCGCTGCACCAACTCGGCGACCGCCGGGTCCCGCCACAGGGAGAGCACCAGGCGTTGCAGCACGGTGGAGACCCAGCCGGCACCGACCCGGGTACGACCACTCACCCGGGCCACCGTCGTCTCGTCGCCAACAAGCACCGCCAGCCGCAGGTCCGGGCCGAAGGGCTTGCTCACCGAACGGAGGAAGGCCCAACTCGCGGTCGCACCGGCCAGCGGGTGCAGGGGCACGCGGGCCAGTTCGGCCGCGTGGTCGTCCTCGATCAACAGCAGGTCCCGTCGGCCGGCGAGCAGCGCCCGCAGCGCCTCGGCACGGGCCGCCGAGACGGCCGCGCCGGTCGGATTCTGGGCCCGGCTGGTGACGATCAGCGCCCGCGCTCCCGCGGCCAGCGCGCCGGCTACCCCGGCGACCAGCGGCCCCTCGTCGTCCAGCGGTACGCCGATCGGGCGTAGGCCCAGCGCGGCGACCAGATCGAGCAGGTTGGCCCAGCCCGGGTCCTCGACCGCCACCGCGTCGCCGGGACGCAGGTGGGCGCCGAGCAGGCGCTCGATGCCGTCCAACGCACCGCCGGTGAGGGTCAACTCTCCGGCCGGTACGCCGTCGGCGCGCAGCCGGGCGCGGGCCGTCTCGGCCAGTTCGGGCAGCACTCCGGCATCGGAGTAGCCGACCGACGGGCCGCCGTCGGTGGCGAGCGCCGCCAGGTGCGGGCCCAGCGGTGGAAGCAGCCGGGGGTCGGGTTCACCCCGGGACAGGTCCCGGGCACCGGACAACGGTGCGGGGCGCAGCGCGGAGCGGCGGGCGGCCACCGGCGGGCGGGGGCGTACCCGGGTGCCGTGCCGGCCGGCGGTGGCGAGCAGGCCGCGCTGGCGTAGTTCCTGGTAGGCGCGGGCGACGGTGGCCGGGCTGACCCCCAGCTCGGCGGCGAGTGTCCGCACGGGCGGCAGGGCGGCCCCCGGGGACAGGGCGCCGGTGCGGATGCCCGACTCGATGCTGGCCGAAATCTCGACGGCTGTCGTACCGATGAGCTGATAGTGTTCTGACACAAATAAGAGATTGTACTAGAACAAAGAGGCGAGCGCATGGATCCATCCACCGCCCGGACC
>NZ_JAKKFF010000458.1 GCF_022229015.1 Micromonospora foliorum | reverse complement strand
GTAGTTGCTGCGCCTCCGCGCGGCGGTGGCGCCCTGGCTGAATGCGGCCTGTTTCGACCCGCCCCTGGGCGCCGCGACCGGGTTGCTGGCTCGCCGGGTCCGCGCGAACCCGGACGAGCAGCGCGGTCTGGGCTGGCTGTCCATCGGCATCGGTCTGGCGGCCCCGGCTGACGGTGACCCGCCGCGCGGACCCGGACCGGGTGTCGAGCGGCGAGCCGGCGAGCATGACGTTGACCGTGCGCAACACCGGGCGGCTGCGGTCGGCGAACCTGCTGGCCGAGGACCGGTGCGGGGCGCGGACCGTGCCGGTGCCGGTGCTGCGCCTGCGGCCCGGCCGGGACACCGAGGTCCGCTACGACGTGCCGACCGACCGCCGTGGTGTGGTGCCGGTCGGTCCGCTGCGGGTGACCCGGCGCGACCCGCTGGGGTTGGTGGCGCTGGCCCGCCCGTACGGCGCGGCGGTGCCGGTGTGGGTGCACCCCCGCATCCACCCGCTGACGGCGGTGCCCAGGGGCGCGGGGCGCAGCCTCGACGGCCGGGTGGACGGGGTCCCGCACGGGTCGATCACCTTCGACTCGTTGCGGGAGTACGTGGTCGGCGACGAACTGCGCCGGGTGCACTGGCGCACCAGCGCCCGGGTGGGTGAGCTGATGGTGCGGGAGAACGTGGACACCAGCCTGCCGCGCCTGGTCGTCCTGCTGGACAACCGGGTCGCCGCGCACCCGCAGCGGGTCGCCGGGGTGGCGGAGTCGTTCGAGTCGGCCTGTGAGGCGGCGGCGTCGATCGTCACCGCCGCGCACCGCGCCGACCTGCCGGTGCTGTTGCTGGTGGTCGCCGCGGAGCCCGCAGAGGTGACGAAGCCCGACGGCGGGCCCGACGGCGCGCTCGGGCCGCTGGACCGGCTCGCCGCCGCCGAGCTGTCCGCCGACGGTGACGCTCTGCGGGCGGCCACCACCCGGCTGCGGCAGGACCGGCTCGGCGACACGCTGATCTTCCTCACCGGGCCGGGCGGCCGGGACGAGCTGGGGCACGTCGGGGCGCTTCGCGGGGCGTACCCGTCGGTGGTGGTCGGGGTGTTCGGCGCGGCCGAGCCGACACCGCCGGGCACCGCCGGCCTGGTGGTCGTCGACGCGGCGGACGGCGCGCAGTTCGCCGCCGAGTGGGACGGGGTACGCCGGTGGTGACGGTCGCCGTGCGGGTGCTGCGGGCGGCGGTCCTCCCGCTGGCGCTGATCGGGCTGACGGCGCTCGCCGGGGTGGTGCTCGGCCGGGTGTACGCCGGTGGGCTGCTGACCTGGCTGGTCGTCGGTGCGGCGGCGGGTTCGGTGCTGGTCAGCGTGGCCGCCCGGCGGCTGCCGTCGTGGCTGGTGGCGCCGGTGTCGGTGGCCGTGATGGCCGGCTGGACACTGTGGTCACTCCGGCTGGCCGCCGCCCGCGCGGAGGTGCCGGGCGGCCTGCTGGAGGTCACCGCGGACGCCGCCCGCAACGGCATCCCCCGGCTGCTCACCGCGATGATCCCGGTGGAGCCCACCCCGGACACGGTGCTGGTGCCGGTCGTCGCCGCCTGGCTGGCCGGGCTGACCGGCGCGGAGGTGGCGCTGCGCACCGGCCGGGTGCTGCTGGGTTACCTGCCGGCGGCGGGGCTCTACGCCGCCGCGCTCTACGTGGTCGGCCCGAACGCCGAACCGGCAGTGGGGTCGACCCTGGTATTCGTCGCGGTCGCGGCCCTCGGCCTGGCGACCCCCACCGGGGCGGCGCCGGGCGGCGGTGATCCGACCGCCGAGCTGACCCCCCAGGTACGCGCGGCGGTGCGGCTGCGGCTGGCCACCAGCGCGGCGCTCGGGGTGGCCCTGGTGGTCGGGCTGGTGGCGTTGCTGGGCCCGGTCGTCGCGGAGCAGGTAGACGGCCGGCCGGTGGACCCGCGCCGGTACGTGGAACCGCCGCAGGTGCAGACGCTCGACGAGAACCCGTTGATCCGGATCTCCGGCTGGGCGTTGCACCCGGAGCAGAAGCTCCTCGACGTGAGCACGGAACGCCCCGACCCACCATCCGAGACCGACCCGGCGGCAGAGACCGCGCGCAGTGTGCGGATCCGGTTGGCGGTGCTCAGCGACTACGACGGGGTGACCTGGCGGGTCGGCGCGACGTACCGCAACGCCGGGCGGATCCTGCCGGCCGCGACCGCGGCCCGGGACAGCACGCTGCAGACGGTCCGGCAGCAGATCAGCGTGGCCGAGTTGAGCGGCCGGCTGCTGCCCGCCGTGGCGACGCCCCGGGAGGTCAGCGGGGCGCGGGTGGCGTACGACCCGGCGAGCGGAACGCTGATCCGGCCGGAGGGGCTGACGCCGGGGCTGCGGTACACGGTGACCTCCGCCGAGGAACGACCAGACTCCAACCTGTTGGCCACCGCGAACGTGCCCGCTGGCGACGAGGTGGCCCGGGTGCTGCGGGTCGCGGACGGGGTACCCGACCCGATGCGCCGGCTGGCCACCCAACTCGCCGAGGAGAACGGCGCGCCGTACGCGCGGGCGTCGGCGATCGAGCAGTTCCTGGCCGAGCACTACCGGGTGGTGGCGGACGCCCCGAGCGGGCACGCGTACCCGAATCTGGGTTTCTTCCTGTTCGGACCCCGCAACGGCGGCGGACAGGAGGGCACCTCGGAGCAGTTCGCGGCGGCCTTCGCGGTCCTCGGCCGGCTCTCCGGGCTGCCGACGCGGGTAGTGGTGGGCTTCCGGACCAGCGGGCAGGGCCCGGTGCTGGCCGGTGACGCGTACGCCTGGCCGGAGGTGCTCTTCGACGGGCTGGGCTGGGTGGCGTTCGACCCGCTACCCCGCCCGAACGACGAGCCGAGACCGGTGGAGGAGGATTTCCGCCCGACGCCGGAGGACCCGCCGCCGTCGGAGGCACCCGCACCGACCACGGAGCCGAGCGCCGCACCGGAGCCGGCGACCGCCGCCGACGCCCCGCCCGCCTCGGACGGGCTCTCCACACCGGTGCTGGTCGCCGGCGGCAGCGGCGGCCTGCTGCTGGTGGTGGGAGCACTCCTGCTCACCCTGGTGGCCATGCGCCGCTCCCTCACCCGCAGCCGGCTCGTGCGGGGCGACCCCGGCCAGCGCATCGCCGGCGCCTGGCGGGAGGTCACCGACGCGCTCCGGCTGGCCGGGAGACCGGTCGGGGACGACCTGGCCGCCACCGAGGTCGCCAGGCACGCCCTCCAGACCCTCGCCGACGCCCGCCTCAACCGCATCGGAGGTGGCACCGTCGGTGGGCCCACTGGCGGTACAGCGGCGGCAGACGCGTCCAGCCCGGCCGTCGACGAGCTGGCGGCCCTGCTCAATCAGGCGGGCTTCGCCCCTGGCGCCGCAACACCCGACCAGGCCACCCGAGCCGCCGAGGTGGCCACCGCCTACGTGGCCACCCTGCGCTCCGCGCGCCCCTGGTGGCGCCGCCTACTCTGGTCCGTACACCCCACTCCCCTGCGCCGCGCCCGCCGCTCCCCACGCTGATCAAGAGCTTTGCGTCGCCTGCGGGCCCGCTTCTGACGCAAACTTCTTGATCACCGACGGCAGGGTCACCGGCGGCAGGGTCACCGGCGGCAGGGTCAGCGGCGGCAGGGTCAGCGGCGGCAGGCCCCCGGGGGGCGAAACGCGCTGGCGGTGTGTTCGCGCAACGACGAGCATCAGGGCGTGGACCAGCATTCGAGCGACATCGTCGACTACTACACGCAGCGCTACCGCGAGGACCAGCGGCTCACCGGCAGGCCGCAGGCGCGACTGGAGTGGACCCGCACGATGCAGCTCCTGCGGGACCTCCTGCCCGCACCGGGTGCCCGGGTGCTGGACATCGGTGGGGGCACCGGCGAGTACGCGCGGGCCCTCGTCGCCGCCGGCTACCAGGTCCGCCTCGTCGACCTGGTGCCGAACCACGTCGCGCAGGCCCGCGACGGGCACCCTCCGGTCGAGGCGCAGGTGGCCGACGCGCGTGCGCTTCCCGACGCCGACGGCGGGTATGACGCCGCGCTGCTGCTGGGTCCGCTGTACCACCTGGTCCGCCGCGCCAATCGGCTCCAGGCCCTCCGCGAGGCGGTCCGGGTCACCCGCCCCGGCGGTCTCGTCGTGGCCGCCGTCATCTCCCGGTTCGCCGGCCCGTTGGACTTCGCGGCCACCGCACGACTCGACGAGAGGCTGCTCGACGAGGCCAGGGCGCTGCTCAGCAACGGCGTCAACGACCCGCGGATCGGTTTCACCCACGCCTACTTCCACCGGGTCGAGGAGATCACCGACGAGTTGTCGGCCGCAGGGCTGACCGACGTCGTCGTCCACGGGGTGGAGGGTCCGGCCTGGACGGCGGCGGAGGCGGCGGCGAACGGCCCGGCGCAGGACGCGGTCTTCGCCGCGGCGTTGGACCTCGCCCGGCTCTACAGCAGCGAGCCCGCGCTGATCAGTTCCAGCGCCCACCTCCTGGCCGCCGGACGCGTTCCGGTGCGCTAGCGGCTCAGGCGGTCAGCCGGCGGATGAGTTTGCGCATGCCGGCCTGCCAGCCGTCCGGGTCCTCGGCGCGGCGGCGCGCGTAGTCGGCGACCTCGGGGTGCGGCAGGATCAGGAAACGTTCCTCGGCCAACCCGGCGACGGCCGCGTCGGCGACCTGGTCCGGGGTGAGCACCGCACCGGACGCGGCGACCACCCGGGCGCCGAGGTGACCGTCGGCGAGCCCGTCGGCGAGCATCGGGGTGTCCACCCCCTGCGGGCAGAGCGCGCTGACCCGGATGCCCCGGTCCCGGTAGGTGATGGCCAGCCACTCCGCGAACCCCACCGAGGCGTGCTTCGTCGCGGTGTACGCGGCGTCGCCCACCGCGGTCAGCACACCCGCCGCCGAGCAGGTGTGCAGCAGGTGCCCGCCGCCCCGGGCCAGCATCCCGGGCAGCACCGCGCGGGCCGAGTAGACGTGGGCGAGCACGTTGACCCGCCACGCGCGGTCCCAGCCGGCGTCGTCGACCTCCACTCCCCCGCCGGTGGTCACCCCCGCGTTGGCGCAGAACAGGTCGATCCGGCCGTACCGCTGCTCGGTGTCGGCGACCAGCGCGCGGACCTGCTCCTCGTCGGTGACGTCGAGGGCGCGGGCGTGCGCGACCGGGCCGATGCCCTCGGCCACCGCGCGGGCCGCGTCGGCGTCCAGGTCGGCGACCACCACGGCCGCAGCCCCCCCGGCGGCGACCCGGCGCGACAGCGCCGCGCCGATGCCACCG
>NZ_JAKKFF010000457.1 GCF_022229015.1 Micromonospora foliorum | reverse complement strand
CCCGGCCGAGTGGCGGGAACAGCCCGGCCGCGACGATCAGCGCCCCGGAGACGAGGAAGGCACCCACCGCCACCGGCCATCCGCCCGGCGGCGGCCCGGTCGCCACCAGCAGCGCCGCGCCCGGTGTGGACCAGGCCGCGCTCATCGGCATCCGGTACCGCAAGCCCAGCCAGGCGGCGACGAGCCCGCTCGCCACGCAAAGAGCGAGCAGGCCGGACGCGGCCTGTGCGTCCGACGCACCCGCCGCCCGGAGCCCGGCCAGCACGACGGTGAACGAGCTGGCGAAGCCGACCAGCGCGGTCACCACCCCCGCCAGCACCGGTTGCACGCGTCCAGCCACGCCACCCTCCCGACTGTTCCGTTTACGGAACGGAAGCGTGTAGCACGATAGCCGGGTGCCGCACCCACCACCAGCCCCGCGCCCCGGCCTCGACGTGGATCCCGCCGTCGTCGGCCGCCGGGTCCGCGCCCTACGCGAGGAGCGGGGAATCTCGCTGTCCACACTCGCCCGGCTCGCCGGTGTCGGAAAGGCCACCCTCTCCGGCCTGGAGCACGGCACCCGCAACCCGACCCTGGAGACGCTCTGGGCAGTCACCGCGCAGCTCGGCGTACCGTTCACCGCCCTGCTGGCCGAGCCAACGGCCGAGCCCACCGTGCACGGCACCGCGGTCACCGCCACCCTGCTGGAGGTGTTCACCGACACCGACGCGACCTACGAGCTGTACCGGATGCGGGTCGCACCCGGCGTCGTACAGCTCTCCCCCGCCCACGCGCCGGGAGTCACCGAACACGTCACCGTCTTCGCCGGGGTGCTGCGCGCCGGGCCGGCCGACGCACCGCTGACCGCCCCGGCCGGCGGTCACCTCCGCTGGGTGTCGGACGTGCCACACAGCTACGCGGCGGTGGGCGAGGAGGAGGTCGCCGCCAGCCTGCTACTGCGCTATCCGCGCCACTGAGGCCCGGCCGATCGGTCACACACCGTCGGGCCGTCGACGAAAATCGCAATCATTTCTCGACCTAGGTAGGAGGCGTAGAGACGAATGCGGGTTGTTCTTGGCAAGCTTGACCCCATGACGCTGATCCTCCGCTCGGTCATCCTCAACGACATCGGCTTGGTGCGCACCAACAACGAGGACTCCGCCCTCGCCGGTGACCGCCTGATCGCCGTCGCCGACGGCATGGGTGGGCTGCCTGCGGGCGAGGTGGCGAGCGAGATCGTGATCCGGATCCTGGACGAGCTGGCTCCGCCCACCGACCCCGACGGTGCCGCCGACGCACTGCGTGCCGTAGTCAGCACCGCCAACCAGCGCATCCACGCCGCGATCACCGTCGACCCGAGCCGGGACGGCATGGGGACGACGCTCACCGCGGCGCTGCTGGCCGGGGAGACGCTGGTGCTGGCCCAGGTGGGCGACTCCCGCTGCTACCTGCTGCGCGACGGGGAGCTGACCCAGCTCACCCGGGACGACACGTTCGTGCAGTCGCTTGTCGACCAGGGCACCCTCTCTCCCGAGCAGGCCCGCCACCACCCGCAGCGGTCCCTGGTGACCCGGGCCGTGCAGGGCGCCGACACCCCACCCGCGATCGGTGTGCTCACCGTCGTCCCCGGTGACCGGCTGCTGCTGTGCAGCGACGGGCTCTCCGACTACGTCGAGGACGAGGCCATCGCGACGGCCCTGGGCATGTACGCCGACCGCCAGCAGTGCGGTGAGCAGTTGGTGAAGCTGGCCCACCACGCCGGCGCCCCGGACAACGTCACCGTCGTGGTCTCCGACGTCGTCGCCCGCTGACCCGCACGGCGCACTCGGCAGCTCGCCCGAACCGGCCGGTTCGGGCTCTGCCGCCACAGTAGGTGGTTGTGCCATCTAGCTTGCGCCGCTACTGTCCGACGCGTGGATTCCGACCGGCGCGGGCAGTGGTTGCGGGGGGTGCTCGACATCTGCGTCCTGGCCCTGCTGTCCGAAGGCGAGTCCTACGGCTACCAACTGGCCCAGGCGCTCGACGCGGCGGGCGTCGGGCCGATCCAGGGCGGCACGCTCTATCCCGTGCTGCTGCGCCTGCAGAAGACCGGCCTGGTGACCGCGCAGTGGCGGGAGGGCAGCGCCGGGCCGGCCCGCAAGTACTACCGGCTCACCGACGACGGGTACGCGGCACTGCGCGCCGGCGGCAGCGCCTGGCTCACCTTCGTCGGGCCGGTGAACGACATCGTCACGAAGGGGGTCACCCGGTGAACGCCGACGATTGGCTGCGTACGCTCACGGCCGAGTTGCACCAGCGCCGGGTCGCGGCGGACGCCGCGCGGCACGTGGTCGCCGAGGCCGCCACGCACCTGCGCGAGGGAGGCGGCGACCCCTGGGTCGTCTTCGGTCCACCCCAGCAGTACGCGGGCGCGGTCGTGGAGAGCATCGGCACCGCGCCCGGACCGCGCCCCGGGCCGGTCCGGCTGCACGCGGCGGGCATCACCAAGAGGTACGGACGGCGAACCGTGCTGCGCGATGCCACGCTGACCGTCCGGGCCGGACAGATCGCGGCGGTCGTGGGCGCGAACGGCTGCGGCAAGAGCACCTTCCTACGGATCTGCGCCGGGCTGATGTCACCGGACGCCGGCGAGGTGACCGTCTCCGGGCGGCTCGGCTACTGCCCGCAGTCCGGCGGCACCGCCGACTTCCTGCTCGCCGACGAGCACTTCGTGCTGGTCGGCGCCGGTCAGGGCGTGGCCCGGGGCCCGGCCCGCCGCGCCGGCCGGGCGGCGGCCCGTCAGCTCGGTTGGGAGGCGGGCGGGGACGTGCAGGCCCGCCACCTGTCCGGCGGCACCCGACAGAAGCTCAACCTGACGATGTCCACCCTCAGCGCCCCCGACGTGCTGCTGCTCGACGAGCCGTACCAGGGCTTCGACCAGGGCACGTACGTCAACTTCTGGGACCAGCTCAGTAGGTTGCGCGACGCCGGCACGGCCATCATCGTGGTGACCCACCTGCTCAACCAACTCGACCGGGTGGACATCGTGCTCGACCTGACCCCGGCGCGAGAGACCGGGTGGCACGCGCCCGGCATCCAGGGAGGTCGCCCGTGAACCGGCTCGTCACCGTCGCCGAGATGACCCTGCGGGAGCTGCTGCGGCGTCGGGGCGTACTCCTGCTGTTGTTGTTGATGCCGTTGACCTTCTACCTGATCCGGCGGGACGCCTACCTCGGGCAGTCGGTTCGGTCGCTGCTGCTCGGCGTGGGCTGGGCGGTGAGCACCGCCGCGCTCTTCGCCACCACCGCGGCACGCGAGTTGGAGCCGAGGCTGCGGCTGGCCGGTTACCGCCCACACCACCTCTATCTCGGTCGGATGCTCGGCCTGTGGACGGTGGGGCTGGTCATCTCCGTACCGTTCTTCCTGCTCCCGATGATCGACGGCGCGGACCTGCGGTACGGCGGCCTGGCGGCGGCGCTGCTCTGTTCCGTCGCGGTGGCGGCGCCGTTCGGGATGCTGATCGGTGCGCTGCTGCCCCGCGAGTTGGAGGGCACGCTGCTGCTGCTCACCGTGGTGACGGTGCAGATGCTGATCGACCCGGCCGGGTCCGGGGCGAAGTTGACGCCGTTCTGGTCGAGCCGGGAGATCGCCACCTGGACTGTCGACAACACCGACCAGGGCTACCTCTCCCGTGGGCTGCTGCACGGCTTCGTCGTCACCGCCCTGCTGGCCGTGGGGGTGGCCGCGGTGGCAAGCGTCCGCCTGCGCCGCCGCCGGCACCTGCGGCACCTGCCGGTCGGCTGACCGCCGAAGG
The DNA here is from genome assembly GCF_022229015.1 of Micromonospora foliorum. GTDB lineage: Bacteria > Actinomycetota > Actinomycetes > Mycobacteriales > Micromonosporaceae > Micromonospora > Micromonospora foliorum. The sequence goes on along the minus strand of NZ_JAKKFF010000457.1, from coordinate 1,640 downwards.
CGCGGCGGATCGGGCCAATCCGGTTGCTGCCACCCCGTGCGGCGGGTTGAGATAGGCGAATGACCATCCGCCGGGTGACCGACGACGACCGTCTCACCACCAGCTTCCCGCTGGCCGCGTACGCCTTCGAGTCCTCGCCGCTCAGCGCTGCCCGGACCGCGGAGTTCCGCGACTACCTGCCCTACAACCAGGGCAACCGGACGCTGATCGCCGAGGAGGACGGCACCACGTTGGCCGCCGTCTCGGCTATCCCCATGCGACAGAACCTGCGCGGGGTGGTGCTGCCGATGGCCGGTGTCGCCGGGGTGGCGACCCATCCGCTGGCCCGCCGGCAGGGACACGTCCGGACGTTGCTGCACCAACTCCTCGACGAGATGCGCGACGAGGGCCACCCGATCAGCGCGCTCTATCCGTTCCGGCCCAGCTTCTACGCCCGGTTCGGCTACGTCGGGCTGCCCAAGCCACGCCGGGCCACCTTCACTCCGGCCAACCTGGGCTCGCTGCTGCGGGTGGACCTGCCCGGCGAGGTGAGCTGGGAACGCATCGCCGCCGGCTATCCGGCGTGGCGGTCGTTCACCGAGCGCAACCTCCAGGAACGACACGGCTTCGCAATCTTCCCCGACTACCGGGCGATCGGGATGCGCGACCGTGACGAGTACTGGCTGCTCACCGCCCGGGTCGGCGGGGAGGTCACCGGCGCGGTGACGTACCGGATCGACGAATACGGCGGCACAATGCACGGCAACGAGCTGCTGGTCACCGACCCGCTCGCGCGGACGCTGCTGTTGCAGTTCTTCGCGCGGCACGTCGACCAGATCGAGCGGGTCACCGTCCAGGTTCCGCCCGACGAGTTGCCCGAGCTGTGGCTGCCCGACCTGGACGTGCACGTCGAGGCCCGCACGGCCGTGCCGGGTTCGTCAGCGCCGATGGCCCGGCTGCTGTCGCTGGACGCGTTGAGCGGGCTGCCCGCCGGCCCGGGCCGGGTACGGATCGAGCTGACCGGGGACCGCTGGCTGGCCGGCACCCACCTGCTCGACGGCACGACCGGCGCGCTGGAGTTGGTCGACGACACCACCGGCCGCGCGCCGACCGCCACGCTCACCGCCGCCGGGCTCTCCGCCCTCGCGTACGGGGTGCTGGACCCGGCCGAGCTGCCGCTGCGCGGTCTGGGTGAGGTGCCGGCGGACGCCGCCACGGAGCTGCGCGGCCTCTTCCCCCGCCGGGTGCCGTACCTCTTCGCCGACTTCTGAGCCCTCCTCACAATCGGGTTTGTCGCCTCGGCAACCGTGGGTACGGTCCCGCAAATGCCGGAGTGGTTACAGGCGGGTGGATGGGGGCTGCTGGCCGGGTCGGCTCTGCTGGTCGGGGCGGCGGTCGGCTGGTTCGCCCGGGTGCCGCAGCGCGTCATCGCGTCGATCATGGCGTTCGGCGCGGGGGTGCTGCTCTCCGCCGTGTCGTTCGAGTTGATCGCCGAGGCGCACGCGCAGGGCGGGTTGCTGCCCACCGCTCTCGGCGCTGCCGTCGGTGCGCTGGTCTACACCCTGGCCAACGTGGTTCTCGCCCGGCACGGCGCTCGGCACCGGAAGCGGTCCGGCGACCAGCAACCCTCCGAGAGCGAGCAGCCCGGCTCCGGGTCGGCG
>NZ_JAKKFF010000456.1 GCF_022229015.1 Micromonospora foliorum | reverse complement strand
GCGGCGGCGTGCGCGGCGGCGGTGAGGCGGGCCAGGTCGAGCACCAGCGGCGCGGCCAGCGCGGAGTCGCAGCCGTGCCAGGTGAACTCCATCCGCATGCCGGTGCCGAGGAAACCGCTGAAGGTGATCAGATCCCAGGCGGTCTTGAAGTCGCCCAGGTCCTCGACGTACTCGATGCGGGTGCCGCCCTGCGGGACGTAGCCCAGCGTCTCGCCGAGCACCCGCTGCTTGCTCTGCACCTTCGCCGCGTTCGCGGCCGGGTCGGCGAGGGTGGCGCCGTCGCCACCGCCGAGCAGGTTGGTTCCGGACCAGGAGCGCACGTCCAGGTTGCGCATCGCGAACATCGGCGCGAGCACCGACTTGACCAGGGTCTCCCCGGTCTTGCCGTCGTGCCCGGCGTACGGCAGTCGGGCCTCCTCGGCCAGGGCGGCCAGCGCCGGCAGCCGCAGCCCGGTGGACGGGGTGAAGTCGACGTACGGGCAGCCGGCGAGCACTGCCGCGTACGCGTAGAGGGAGCTGACCGGCAGCACCTCGTCCGGCCCGTCGAGGGCGGCGCGCAGCGCGGCCGGGTCGGCGTGCCCGGGGTGCGGTGCGGGGGCCGGCTCGGTGGCGGAGACGTTGACCACCACCACCCGGTCCAGTTCGTGTCGCTCGCGGAAGCTGGTGAGGTCGCGGACCACGGCGGCGGCTCGATCGGCCTGGGTGACGCCGGCCGGTGCGGGGCGCAGCTCCTGCTCGACCACGCCCAGCTCGTCGCGGAGCGCGGCGACCAGCCGCCAGGGGATGACGCCGGCGTCGGCCAGCGCCTCGGCGCGCTTGCACAGCGGGGTGGTGGCCAGGTCGTGACCGCCGAAGACCAGATCGGCGAAGGCAGGCAGGGCCGGGCCACGCAGCTCGGGAAGCTCGGTGACGCAGCCGGTGGGCCCGGCCAGGCCGGCCCGCAGCGCGAGCCCCCCGACGATGCTGGTGGTCGCGACGGATCCGCGCGCTCCTACCAGCCAGACACCTGTTCGCATGGTGCTCCTTCCCCGTCCACGAGGAACCGTCGGTACCGCTAAATATAGGAATATCAGAATATGTTTCGGAAAGATACGGCCCGGTTTCGGAAAGTTTCGGGCCGGGTGGATGGGCCCCGTCCGCCCGCCCCGCACCGGAACAGCACCGGCTTCCGACGTCGGCGTCGGCGGCGACGACGCCGGACCGGATCCCGGCAGGTGCGAGCAGACGGGGCTGGTAGGCAGGGTCGGGTCGGCGTCTCGACCCTGCCTCCCCCGCATCCGGCCGGTCGGGGCGTCTGGCATGCCCCGGCCGGGCGTCTCAGGCCGCCGTACCCACCGGAACAGCGACCGAACCACGACCCGCCGGGAACCGGCGAGCGGGTGCGGTACGGGTGGGGGCAGCGGCGGGCGGTGTCATCAGGTCCTCCGGAACGTTCACCGGTGGGTGGCGGTCCTCCGGTGCGGCCGGGGAATCCCGGTCCGGTCGCACCGGACGACCGTCCTGCTCGTGCGCCACCGGGCCGTACGGCCCGGCTGCACGCTCTCCGAAACCGACCTCTGGCCCGGCCACGGGGCGCAATCCGTGGCTGGTCCCTCGCCGGTCGGCGTCGGAAAGCCGGTCGGGCGACGGCGGTGCGAACACCGCCGTCGCGGATGGTCAATGGTCAGACAGCCGCCGCGGTCAGCGTCGGTTCCACCTCGGCCCAGGAGGAGCCGAGCTCCGCCGAACGGGCCACCGCGTCCAGCACCAGCTGGACCTGCAACGCGTCGGCGAAGGAGGGAGTCGGGTCGACACCGGTGGCGACCGCCTCGATGAAGTCGCGCATCTCGTGCGTGAACGAGTGCTCGTAGCCGATGATGTGGCCCGGGGGCCACCACGCCGACATGTACGGGTGCTCGCCCTCGGTCACCAGGATGCGGCTGAAGCCCTGCTCCACGGCCGGGCGGGTCGCGTCGTAGAACTCCAGCTCGTTGAGGCGCTCCAGGTCGAAGACCACACTGCCCAGCGAGCCGTTGATCTCGACACGCAGCGCGTTCTTACGGCCGGTCGCGAACCGGCTCGCCTCGTACGTGGCCAGGGCGCCACCGTCGAGCCGGGCCACGAAGACCGCGGCGTCGTCAACGGTGACCGTCCCGGTGGGCGCCGAGTGGCCGTCCACCGAGGCCGCCAGACCGCTCGACTCGGCCGGCAACGGCCGCTCCTTGACGAAGGTCTCGGTGACCGCGCTGACGCCGCTGATCCGCTGACCCGTGACGAACTGGGTCAGGTCGATGATGTGCGCACCGATGTCACCGAGCGCGCCGGAGCCCGCCCTGTCCTTCTGCAACCGCCAGACCAGCGGGAACTGCGGGTCCACGATCCAGTCCTGCAGGTACGTCGCACGGACGTGTCGAATCACCCCGAGCCGTCCGTCGGCGACCAACTGGCGCATCATCGTGACCGCGGGGACCCGGCGGTAGTTGAACCCGCACATCGACCGCACTCCGGCGGCCCGGGCGACATCCGCCGCGGCGGTCATCGCCCGTGCCTCCTCCACCGAGTTGGCCAACGGCTTCTCGCACAGAACGTGCTTGCCCGCGGCCAACGCGGCGAGAGCGATCTCGGCGTGGCTGTCGCCCGGGGTGCAGATGTCGACCACGTCGATGTCGTCCCGGTTGATCAGGTCACGCCAGTCGGTGGTGTACGCGTCCCAGCCGAGTGTGTCGGCGGCGTCCGCCACCTTCGCTGTGTCTCGGCCGCAGATCAACGCCATCCGGGCCCGCGCCGGCAGGTTGAAGACGCGGTTCACGGTGCGCCACGCCTGTGAGTGCGCGGCGCCCATGAACGCGTAGCCGACCATGCCGACCCGCAGTTCTTTGTCTGTCGTGGACAAGGTGGGTCTCCCCCCGGTATGTCAGAACCCGAGCTTGTCGTAGCTGCTCGCGTTCTCCTTGGTGATCGTCTCCGAGGCCAGGGTCACTTCCTTGGGCACCTGCAGCTCCGTCAGGTCGCCCAGGCCCCGGCCCTGCGCGATGAGCCGCGCGAGCGAGACCGCCGAGGAGGCCATCGACGGGTTGTAGGTGACCGTGGCCTTCAGCACGGTGTTGTCGGCCTTGATCGCGTCGATCGCGAGCTTGGAGCCCGCGCCGCCGACCATGAAGAACTCCGACCGGTTGGCCTGCTTGATGGCCGCGAGCACACCGATGCCCTGGTCGTCGTCGTGGTTCCAGATGGCGTCGATCTTCGGCAGCGCCTGGAGCAGCTGGGACGCCTCGCGCTGACCGCTGTCCGAGGTGAACTCGGCCGAACGACGGTTCCGCACCGTGAACCCGTAGGTCGCCAGGGCGGCCTTGAAGCCGGCGCTGCGCTCGACGGTCAGCGGGATCTCCAGCCCGGCGATCTCACCGATGACCGGGTTGGCGATGCCCTTGTCCTTGAGCTGCTTGCCGATGAAGTGCCCGGCCGAGACGCCCATGCCGTAGTTGTCGCCCTTGATGACCAGCCGCGAGGCCAGCGCGTCGGGGAACGCCCGGTCGAGGTTCACGATCGGGATACCCGCCTGCATCGCCTGGAGGGCAACGGCGTTGACCTCCTTGCCGTCGTGCGGCAGCACGACGATGATGTCCGGCTTCTGGGCGATCAGCGTGCCGAGCGTGGAGCGCTGGGCCTCGGAGTTCGACCCACCGTCGACCTCCTTGAACTCCACGTCCGAGTAGGCCGCGGCCTGCGCCTTGGCGTTGGCGTGGATCGCGCCCATCCAACCGTGGTCGGCGGCCGGCGCGGAGAAGCCGATGACGACCTTCTTGCCCGGGGCGTTGTTGCCTTCACTGTTTCCGGCGGCCTTGGTCTGGGTGCTGGCAGCCGGGGTCTCGTTGCTGGTGCAGGCGGTGAGAAGGGTGGCAGCGCCCACTGCGGCTCCACCGAAGAGCAACCGGCGGCGCGACAGGTCGCGACTGTGCTGGGTCATGAATGACCTCCTGGGAGCGGGATTTGACTTATCGAGGGTGTGCGAGGCCCGGCCAGCGTCGAATTTCTCGACGTCGCCAGGACAACGGTGCGGTGCGTCAGGTTGCGGTGGTGACCCTGTTCCGCGCGAGGAGCCGAGTGACGGACTTGAACTGGAACTGCTGGACCAGGACGGCGGCGACGATGATGCCGCCCTTGACCATGTTCTGCGCCTCGATGGAGAGGCCGTTGATGGCGAAGAGGTTCGTGATGGTGGCGAAGATGATGACGCCGAGCAGCGAGCCGACGATCGTGCCCCGACCGCCGCTGAGCAACGTCCCACCGATGATCGCCGCGGCGATCGCGTCCAACTCGTACAGGTTGGCCATCGCTGCCTGCGCCGAGGTCGCCTGCGAGGTGAGCATGATGGCGGCGATACCGCAGCACAGACCGGAGAGCGCGTAGAGCAGCATGGTGTGCCGCCGGACGTTGATACCGGCCAGCCGGGCCGCCTCCGGGTTACCGCCGACGGCGATGGTCCGCCGGCCGAAGGTCGTGCGGTTGAGCACGACCCAACCGGCCAGCACGACCGCGCCGAGGATGTAGACCAGGATCGGGATCCCGATCACCTTGCGCGCCGCGATGTCGTTGATGAACGTGCTGCTCGACACCTGGGTCTGCTTGTTGGAGATCGATGCCGCGAGCCCGCGCGCGGCCACCAGCATCGCGAGCGTCGCGATGAAGGGGACCAGCCGCCCGTACGAGATGAGCACACCGTTGACCAGGCCGACGCAGATGCCGACCGCGAGGGCGGTGAAGATCATGCCGCCGGCGCCGTAGCTCTGGGTGGCCACCGTGGTGCACCAGACCCCGGCCAGCGCGACGATCGCGCCGACCGACAGGTCGATGCCGCCACCGATGATCACGAAGGTCATCCCGACCGTGACCACGCCGACGACCGAGGCCAACTGGAGGATGGCCAGGACGTTGTTCCAGACCCAGTTCGGGTCGCCGTACAGGTCGGGCTTGGTGACCGCCCCGACCACGATGAGCGCGGCCAGCACCCCGATCAGACCGAGGTTGCGCTTGGCGCCGTCGCCACCGTCACCCCGCCACCAGGAGAGCTTCCCCCCGGATCCTGCCTTGTTACTGGCCACCGCCGTCTCCGCCGGATCCACCGGCGGCGACTGCGCCGGAAGCTGCGGGCGCTCCGGTGTCGCGGTGGGAGTGGGAGTCGCGTCGCTCATGCCGGTGCGCCTTCCATCAAGGACCCCGCCATCACGAGGTCAAGCACAGTGTTCTCGTCGAGTTCGCCGGCCGCGGCTTCGCGGACGACCCGCCCTTCCCGCATCACCAGCACCCGGTCGGCCAGACCCAGCACCTCGGGCACCTCGCTGGAGACCAGCAGCACCCCCACGCCCTGAGCGGCCAATGCCCGGATGACCTGGTAGAGCTCGGCCCGGGCGCCCACGTCCACGCCCCGGGTCGGCTCGTCGAGAAGCAGCAACTTGGTGCCGCCGAGCAGCCAGCGCCCGACCACCACCTTCTGCTGGTTGCCGCCGGACAGCGTGCGTACCGGCCGGTCGACGTCCCGGGGCCGCAGCTCCAGGGTCTCCGCGATCCGGTCCGCCTCGGCGCGTTCCTTGGCGGCGTTGGTGAAGCCGAGCCGCGCGTACCGGCCGAAGGTGGCCAGCGTGACGTTGCGGTAGATCGGCTCGCCGAGCAGCAGCGCCTGGCTCTTGCGTTCCTCCGGGGCCATGCCCATGCCGGCGCGAACCGCCGCGCCGACGCCCGGCCGCAGGGCCTTTCCGTCCATCCGCACCGTGCCGGCCTCCGGGAGGCGGGCACCGTAGATCGTCTCCAGCAGTTCGGAACGACCGGAGCCGACCAGCCCGGCGATGCCCACGATCTCTCCGGCACGCACGCTCAGCGAGACGTCGGCGAACTCGCCCGTGCGGGTCAACCCCTCCACCTGGAGCAGGTCGGCGCCCGCGGAGTCGTCGGCCGGCCGGTCCGGGAAGACGTACTCGATGGTGCGGCCGGTCATCCGGCTCACCAGGTCGCGGGTCGGGGTGTCGCGCGCCGGCAGGTTCGCCGCCGTGGTCCGGCCGTCCTTGAGTACGGTGACCCGGTCGCCGATCTCGCGGATCTCCTCCAACCGGTGGGAGATGTAGATGACGGCGATGCCCTGCGCGGTCAGCTCACGGATGATCCGGAACAGGTTGCCGACCTCGTCGTGGGCCAGCACCGCGCTCGGCTCGTCCATGATGATCAGTCGGGCCTCGTGCGACAGCGCCCGCGCCATGCTGACGATCTGCTTGCCCGCCGCCGGCAGTGACCGGACCATCCGCCCCGGCGGAATCTCACCGTGGCCGAGCCGACTGAGGATCTGCCGGGTGTGCCGGGCCATCCGACCGCGCCGGACGAACCCGAAGCTGCGGTACTCGTGCCCGAGGAAGGCGTTCTCCGCGACCGACAGATCCTCGACGAGGTCGAGCTCCTGGTAGATCGTGGCGATGCCAGCCTTCATGGCGGCCTGCGGGTTGGTGAACGTGGCCGGCTCACCGCGCCACTCCACCTGCCCGGAATCCGGTTGGTGCACCCCGGCGAGCACCTTGATCAGGGTGGACTTACCGGCGCCGTTCTGCCCGAGCAGGCAGTGCACCTCGCCGGCACGCACCTCCAGCTGCACGCCGTCGAGCGCGCGTACGCCGGGGAAGGTCTTCACCACATCGGTGAGGCGCAGGACCACCTCGCCCGCGACGGTGTCGGCGGGAGCCTCGACCAGCGGCGCCTCGGCGACGGCCTCGGCCGACGCGGTGGCGGGGTCATCCTCGGGCAGAGCCACAGTCTCCTCCTCGCTCACGACGGAATCTCGAACAGCTTCATGCGGCTTCCCCGAAGGCGACGTCGCTCGCGAGCACCGCCGCGCCGGTGACACCGGCACGGCCGCCCAGCTCGGACAGGACGACGGGAAGGTTGCCGGTGGCCAGCGGCAGTGACCGGCGGTAGACCACACTGCGGATCTCGGCGAGCAGGATGTGGCCCAGTTGGGCCAGCCCACCGCCGATCACGATCATCGACGGGTTGGTGAAGCTGACCAGGCCGGCGAGCACCCCGCCGACCCGCCGTCCGCCGTCCCGGATCAACTGGATACAGGTCACGTCGCCCTCGACGGCGCCCTCGGCGACGTCCAGGGCGGTGACGACACCCCGCAGGGCCAGCCGCTCGGCCAGCGCGGGCGACGTCCCACTGCGGGCGGCGGCAGCGGCGTCCTTGGCCAGCGCGGCGCCGCTGAACAGCGCCTCCAGGCAGCCGACGTTGCCGCAGGAACACATCGGACCGTGCGAGTCGACCTGGATGTGGCCGATGTCGCCGGCACAGCCGTCGGTGCCCCGGTAGACCTCGCCGGTGAGGTAGATGCCGCACCCGATGCCGGTGCCGATCTTCACGAAGAGGAAGTCGTCCACCGAGTGGGCCACCCCGCCGTGTCGCTCGCCGATCGCCATGATGTTGACGTCGTTGTCGACCACCGCCGGGCAGCCGTGCTCCCGGCTGAGCAGCTCACGCACCGGGTACCGGTCCCAGCCCGGCATGATCGGTGGTGAGACCGGAACGCCGTCGCGGAAGCTGACCGGGCCGGGTACGCCGATGCCCACGGCGTCCAGTCGCTCGTACGCGCCGTCGACCCGGGCCTTGTGCAGCAGTTCGTTGACCCGTTGCAGGGTCACCTTCGGGCCGTTGCGGATGTCGGCTGCCTCGGCGTAGTGGGCCACCGGTTCGAGGCGGCCGTTGACCACCTCGACGTCCATCGAACTGGCGCCGAGGTCGACGGCGGCGAAGCGGAGCTTCGGGTTCAGCTCGACGAGCGTCGAGCGACGCCCACCTCGGGACGCGGCGAGCCCGGCCTCGGCGACGTAGCCCAGTGTCACCAGGCGATCCAGCTCGGCCAGCATCCGCGGGCGCGGCATCTGGAGTCGGTCGCCCAGCTCGGCCCGGGACACGGCGCCCTCGTCGCGGAGCAGCCGCAACAGGCGCACGTGCAGGGGGTCGACGGTGCGCACCCGGGTCCCCCTCTTCTTTGGCAGCGTTCACATCGACGCAATGCCGATGTGGTGTGTCCGACACAGTAAGAGCGTTCTACGCCACCTGTCCAGAGCTTCAACCGTTTCGCGACCAACTTTTGTCCGAAAGAACAAAAGCTACTAGTCGATCAAGGAAAGGATCACGGACCGCCCCTGGCCCCTCGCCCCCAGTTCCATCGACGGACACGCAAACGCCCCGCCAGCCGATCCTCGGTGGCGGGGCGTTTGGCGCGGGACCGTCAGCGGCGACCCCCGGCGTTGCGCTTCTTCTTGAGCTTGCGGTCGTCGCGCAGCTCGACGTACGGCTCGTCGTCCACCGCATGGCCGGCCGAGATCGCGCGACCGCGCTCCAGCTCCGCGTCGAACTCCGCCCCCAGCAGGATCGCGATGTTGCTCAGCCAGAGCCAGACCAGGAAGATGATCACCCCGGCCAGCGTCCCGTACGTCTTGTCGTACGAACCGAAGTTGCTCACGTAGAAGGCGAACAGGCCGGAGATCACCAGCCAGATCACCACTGCCAGCACCCCGCCCGGGCTGACCCAGCGGAAGCCGCCGTGCCGCGCGTTCGGTGAGGCCCAGTACAGGATCGCGAACATCAGGCTGACAAGGATCAGCAGCACCGGCCACTTGGCGATGTCCCATACCGCGACGGCCGTCGAGCCGAGCCCGATCACGTCACCTACCGATTCGGCGAGGCGGCCGGTGAAGACCACGATCACCGCGCAGACCAGCAGCAGTACGCCGATCACCGCCGTCACACCGGCCCGGATCGGCAGCGTCTTCCAGATCGGCCGGCCCTCCGGCACGTCGTAGATGGTGTTCGACGCACGCATGAACGCACCGATGTAGCCGGACGCGGACCAGAACGCGGCCAACAGACCGATGATCGCCGCGATGCTGGCCAGGCCGCCGTTCCGCTGGGCGGTGTCGATCGCGCCCTCGATGATCTTCTGGATGCTGTCGTTGGGCACCGCCTGGTTGACGGTGTCCTTGACGCCCTCGGTGGCGCTCTCGCCGAGCAGGCCGAGCAGGGAGATCAGCACCAGCAGGCCGGGGAAGATGGACAGCACGCCGTAGTAGGTCAGTGCCGCCGCCCAGTCGGTCAGGCTGTCGTCCTGGAATTCGGTGATCGTCCGCCGCAGCGCCGCCTTCCAGCCGCTGCCGGGCAGGTCGGTGGGGCTGTCCGGGCCCGCGTCGGGCCCCACCGGCGTGGTTGCGGGATCACGCTCCCGCTGGGCGGAAGACTCGTCCGAGGCCATCGCCCCTCCTCCTGGTCGGCGGTGTCACCTCCGGACATGCCCCGTCGACGGGCGCGGGTAACCCCTACTTGTAGAGCAACCTCGCCATTCGGCGAGAAGCCACCAGCAGGCCGACCGCCACCATCACCAGCAGGTAGAGCACGTCGAGCAGCCAGAGCCAGCCACCGCCGCCCAGCGCGACCCCACGGATCAGGTGCACCGACCGGTACAACGGGGTGATCTCGACGAGCCAGTGGAGCACTGTCGGATAGGCCTGCGCCGGCACGAAGGTGCCGGAGAAGAGAAAGAGCGTGAACTGCGCGGAGCCCATCAGGTCGAAATCCTGCCAGCTGCGCATGAAGGTGGAGATCGCCATGCCGAGCGCCCCGAACGCGAACCCGACCAGCACCGCGGCCGGGAGGGCGGTCAACGCGCGGGTGACGCTTGTCAACTCCAGTGCGACCATCACCCCGAGGAACGCCGCCGAGTAGGCGCTGCCCCGCAGCATCGCCCAACCCAACTCGCCCAGGGCGATCTCGAACGGCCGTACCGGGGTGGCGATCATCCCGTCGTACAGCTTCATGTACTTCATCTTGCCGAAGAAGTTGAAGGTGGTCTCCGCGAGCGCCCCGGTCATCGCCGAGGACGCCAGCATCGCCGGGGCCACGAACTCGGCGTACGAGACCAACCGCCCGTCGGGCAGCGGCAGGTCGCCGACCAGCGCGCCGACGCCCACCCCGATGGAGAGCAGGTAGAGCAGCGGCTCCACGAAACCGGAGAGCAGCAGCAGCCAGTAGACCGACTTCAGCGCCGCGACGTTGCGCTCGACCACCGACGCCGACCGCCGGGACGCGGCGGAGACGTCGACCAGTCGGGGCAGGATCAGCGTGACCACGACACCCTCTCTGCTTGCTCTTCAGACGACGAGTTGCTCTTGCTTGCTCGGCTGCCGGGCCTGCTCCGCCGCCCGGCTAGACGACGAGCTTGCGCCGGAACGCCCGCACCGCCAGCAACCAGCCGGCGACCGCCCAGACGGCCAGGTAGAGCAGGTGCCCGGCGATCGACCACTGTGGGGCCACGCCGAGCGTGGCCGCGCGGCACAGGTCCACGGCGTGCCACAACGGCGTCGCGTACGCCAGCCAGCGCAGCGCCTCGGGCAACGACTCGACCGGAAAGAACACCCCGGCGAAGAGCGTCATCGGGATGACCGCGAACCGGAACAGCATCGCCAGCCAACTGTCGGTCGACACCGACGCGGCGTACGCGAAGGTCGGCGCGGCGACGGCCAGCCCGAGCAACGCCACCACCGGCAGGGTGGCCACCGCCCACGGCGACCGCAACGCCCCGAAAAGCCCGGTGACCAGCAGGAACGCCGCGATCGTGGTGAGCACCCGGAACAGCACGAAGGCTAGGTGCCCGGCCACGATGTCACCCACCCGCAGCGGCGACGCGCCCTGCGCGAAGTAGGTCTTGACCCACTGGAAGTTGCTGAACACCGGCCAGGTCGAGTCGCCCACGGTCACCTGGAGGGCGGTCGAGGCGATCAGCCCGGGGACCAGCCAGTCGAGGTAACGCACCCCGCCGACGCCCTGGTCGATGTAGGCGCCGACGCCCAGCCCGAAACCGAGCACGGTGAGCACCGGCAACAGGAACGAGGAGAACATCCCGGCCCGCCAGGTGCGCCGCAGACCCACCAGGTAGTGCTCGAACACCGCGTACGCCGGCACCCAGGGGAACCGCGCCGACCTCGTCACACTCACCCGACCACCCCGCCTGCCACGCCGGCCACCACGACCTGTCTACCCCCGGGGTACGACAGACCGCCGGTCACCCTACGACGACCCCGACGACGTGTCGCCCGGGTTTCGCCGCGTTCGACCCGGGCCCCGCTCGTTGATCGACTCGGTTTCCAGGAAGTCGCGGTGTCAACGCCACCGCTATAGCCCGACTTCCTGGAAGCCGAGTTGATCTGGACGGCGTGGCCGCTACCTACCGGCGAACGGCGTCGGACTCGACGAACGCCCGCCACGCGTCGGGCGGGAAGACCAGCACCGGACCGACCGGGTCCTTGGAGTCGCGGACGGCCACCAGCCCGGGCAGGTTGGCGGCAACCTCCACACAGGCACCACCGCTGCCGTTGCTGCGGGTGCTCTTGCGCCACCGGGCGCCGGTCAGCTCCATGTCTCCGCCACTTCCGCGATCAGGTCGAGGGACTGCTGCTGCGATAGTGCCTCACCCCGGATCGACTCCCACACCTCGACCATCTGCCGGACGTACTCGGACCGGTCAATGACCTGCCCGTGGCGCTGCCCGTCCAGGTAGACGACATCCTCACCGGTGGCTGTGGTGGCGATCACGAAGGGACCATCGAGCCCAGCGTACGCACCGGCGGACAGCGGCACGACCTGGATTCGGACCCGGGGCAGGGCCGAGCCGAGCTTCACCAGGTGACGCAACTGCTCGCGCATCACCTCCGGCCCGCCGACGTGGCGGCGCAGCACGTACTCGTCGACGACCACGCTGAGCAGCGGCGGCCGGTCCCGGGTGAGCACGCCCTGCCGATCGAGCCGGGCGGTCACCTGCTGTTCGACCTCGTCCGCCGCGAAGAGCCCGGCACCGGCCAGGATGGCGCGGGCGTAACCCTCGGTCTGCACCAGGCCCGGCACGTAGAGCGGCTCGAACCACCGCAGCGCGGTGGTCTCCTGCTCGATGCCGGCCCAGTCGCGGAACCACGGCACCACGGCCTCCCGGCTGATCCGCCGCTGGATGCGTTCGAACCGACCGTCGGCCCCGAACACGGCGTCACACCGACGGGCGAAGTCCAGACTCGGCCGGCGCTCGGACGTCTCCACCTTGGCGACCAACGCCCCGGAATAGCTCAACGCCTCGGCCAGCGCCGTCTGCGACATCCCACTGGCGGCCCGGGCCAGCCGCAGTTCCTCGGCGAAGTGCTCCAGCATGGACGAACTCTCCACGGACACCCTCCGTACATTCCCGTACCGCGCCGGGCCGACCGCCGTACGCGCTGGTCGTCGGCGTGCGGAACCTCCCACCGTAGTCGGATGCTCACCAGACTGTCACGCAGCGGAACCGCTCACGGGATCAGACGGCGGGCGGAACCAGGCCGGGAGCGCCCCGTGACCCCCCGATCCGGGGCGCTCCCCACCCACCCGATGGAGGTTCCCTCGTGCGACTCACCTGGTCGGCTCATGACGGTGGCGGGCACTGATGCCCCGGTACCGCCCACACGTGGCGGCACGGCCGTCCTGGCGCTGCCGGGTCTGCGGCGCGGCGTGGCCCTGCTCGCCGGCCCGCCTGGCACTGCTCGGCGAGTACCGCGAGGATCGGATCAGCCTGCTCGTCTACCTCGCCACGGTGCTCTTCGAGGCGGCCGAAGACCTCGCCGGTCAGGCCGGGCACGACCGACTGACCGACCGATTCATCACCTGGGCCCGAGCCCGTTGAACGGGTTCAGCAGTTCGACGCGCGGGAACGCTTGCCGCTGAGCCGCCAACGATCGGACGGTTGAACCGTCATTGGTGGAGCCGGGTGCTCGGTGGCCGGGCCGAGGTGTCGACGGGCGGGCAGCCCCGACCTCGACGGCTGCGCCGGTCAGGCCGGCCGGTACCCGCGGACCAGCGCCTGCACGGCGTAACCGAGCAGCAGCACTCCCGCGCCGACGCCGATCACCAGCCCGGCGGAGACGGTCGAGGCGAGGCCGGTGACGAGGCCCGCCGCAGCCACCAGGCACAGCGCGGCACCGAGCGGACGAAGCAGCGGATCCCGCAGGAGCGGGGCGAGCGGGAAGAAGTGCAGACCGACCACCAGGCAGACCAGCACCGGAACGTACTCGGACCAGTCGGCGGCGACCAGCACGGCCGCACCCAGCCCGGCAGCCGCGAACTCGGCGACGACGATGAGCAGGTACGGGCGGTCAGCGGCCCGGTCCCGGGGGCTGCCGGCCCCCCGGAGTCGGGCGAACAGCACGCCGCCCAGCACGGCGGTGAGCAGTGCGACGAGGCTGCCCACCACGAGCAGGGCACGCAGTGGTTGCTCCGCCGCCGGCACACTGAACCAGACCATCGCGAAGATGCCCAGGTAGAGGGCGGTGAGCCCGGCCTGACGTCGGTTGGCGGTCACCAGATCAGACATGAAACTCCCCCGGGTTACGACAGACCGCCGGCCACCCTACGACGGCCCACCGACTTTGTCGCCCGCGTTCCACCGCGTCGTCCGGCCCCCGCCCGAGGCCCGGCCCTCCAGGGCCCCGGCCGCACGCCTGGGCCCCGGCCGCACGCCTAGGCCCCGGCCGCACGCCTAGGCCCCGGCCGCTCGTCCTGAATCCCGGTCCCTCGCCCCAGTCCCGGCCCTTCGCCCTGACCCCTGGCCCTTCGCCCTGACCCCGGTCGCATGCCCTGACCCGGCCCCCCGCCCTGACCCCGGCCGCATGCCCCGAGTCCTGACCCGTCGCCCTGGCCCTGCCCTCTCCCCCTGGGCCCCGACCGCTTGATCGACTCGGGCTTCAGGAAATCGGGCTGTCCGCTCCGCCGTATCACCCCGACTTTCAGGAAGCCGAGTCGATCAAGCGAGGGCCCCGGGGGGTTCGCCGGAAATGTCGCGGGTGGACCCGTCAACGTCACTCGCCGGCGGTCAGTCGACCAGGGTGCGGCCGGTCAGGTGCAGGAAGACGTCCTCCAGGCCGCTGCGCCGGACCAGCACGTTGGCCGGCTGAAGCCCCAGCGCGGTGACCTGGGCGACCGCCGTGTCGCCATCCGGCACGTAGAGCAGGACCCGGTCAGGCAGCACCTCGACCCGCTCCCCCAGCCCGTCGAGCTTGCCGGCGAACGGCTCCTGCGACTCGGCGGCGAAGCGCAGCTCGACCACCTCACGGGTCGAGTGCTGCTCGATCAACGCTCGGGGTGAGCCCTCCGCGACGATCCGGCCGCCGTCCATCACCACCAGGCGGTCACAGAGCTGCTCGGCCTCGTCCATGTAGTGCGTGGTGAGCACCAGCGTGACGCCCTGCTGCTTGAGTCGGAACAGCCGTTCCCACACCAGGTGCCGGGCCTGCGGGTCGAGCCCGGTGGTCGGCTCGTCGAGCAGCACGATCTCCGGATCGTTGACAAGCGCGCGGGCGATGGTCAGCCGACGCTTCATGCCACCGGACAGCGGCTCGACCTTGCTGTCGGCCCGCTCGGTCAACTGGACGAAGTCGAGCAGCTCGGCGGCCCGCTCCCGGGCCGCCCGGCGCGAGATGCCGAAGTAGCGGGCGTACACGGTCAGGTTTTCCCGGACGGTCAGCTCCGGATCGAGATTGTCCAGCTGGGGGCAGACCCCGAGACGCGCCCGGATCGCCGGCCCGTCAGTCACCGGATCCATGTCGAGGATGCGCAGCTCGCCCCCGCTGGGTGGGGAGATGCAGCCGATCATCCGCATGGTGGACGACTTGCCCGCGCCGTTGGGCCCGAGGAAGCCGAACGCCTCACCCGGGCGCACCTCGACATCGATGCCGTCCACGGCGGTGAAATCGCCGAACCGCTTCACCAGCCCACGAGCCTGAATCAGTGGTCGCCCCGAAGTCACCGCCCGACCCTAACCGCCCGGTCCGACAGCCCTCCACGCAAATACCCGTGGTGCGCCGGGACGTGCGACGCGGAACGCGCAGGGCGACGACGCCCGCGACCCGCCGGGACGTGCGACGCGGAACGTGCAGGGCGACGACGCCCGCGACCCGCCGGTCACCCCGACCACGGGCGGCGAAACGCCGGTCGATGCCCCACCCGTTAGCCAATCGACGTGTATCGTCCTTTCGTGTCGCCCATCAGCGCGCCCGATGGTTCGTCGTCACCTGCCCGACCAGCCAACTCTCCCGCCGGTGGGCCCGCAGCGAGCCCCGGCGGCGGGCCACCTCGGCCACGACCGGGAGCCGAGCCGGCTGAGCCCGGCGAGCCTGACGGCACCCACCCACCAAACCCCGCCACCCTCGCCACCGAGCCCACCCCAAGTAGGCCCGACCAGACCGGGCCCGACCAGGCCGGACCCGACCCGAGCCCACCCGACCAGACCGGACCCGACCCGAGCCCACCCGGCCAGACCGGGCCCGACCCGAACGAGCCCGACCCAAGTAACCCGGGCGTCGCCGAGCGGGCCACCCGGGACCTGGCCGCCCAGTTCGAGGACGAGAAACCGGGACGGGTGCTCTCCGGGCCGGCGGGTCTGCTCCTCACCACGGCGGCGCTGGCGATCGGCGCTCTCGCCCTGTGGCAGGTGTTCCGCCCCCTGTCCCAGGGCAGCAAGTACTACCTGATCATCTTCCTGGCCGGCGTACTCCCGTTGGTCTTCCTCGCCTACCCGGCCGACCTGCGGCTGCCGGCCCGCCTACGCGCCCGACGACCGGCGTCGGCGCGGCCCACCGTGACCGACTGGGTCCTGGTCGCCCTGGCGGTCACGGCCTGCCTCTATCCGGTCCTGCCGATCCGGATCGGCAGCGGTGGCGGCGGCTACAACGCGTTCCTCGACCGGCAGGGCCTGCTGGCACCGACGGATCTGGTGCTGGGCACCGTCCTGCTGCTCCTGCTGCTCGAAGCGTGTCGACGTACGACCGGTTGGATCCTGCCCGTGGTCTGCCTGCTGTTCCTCAGCTACGGCTACTACGGTGGGTTGCTGCCGCAGTCCTGGCCGGTCGCGCACGCCGGGCTCGACTTCAGTCAACTCGTCGACGCGTTCTACAACTCCGACAGCGGCTTCTACGGCACGCCGCTCGACGTGGCCGCCTCGTACATCGTGCTGTTCACCATCTACGGCGCGGTGCTGGAGCTGTCCGGGGCCGGCCGGTTCTTCGTCGAGCTGTCGGCCGCGGCGTTCCGGCGCTCGCGTACCGGCGCCGGCCGGACGGCGGTGGCCTCGGGGTTCCTGCTCGGCACCGTCTCCGGCTCCGGCGCGGCGACGACGGTGAGCATCGGCGCGGTCACCTGGCCGCTGCTGCGCCGCGCCGGCTACCCGCCGGAGCGGGCCGGTGGCATGCTGGCCGCGGCCGGGGTGGGCGCGATCCTCTCCCCGCCCACCCTGGGTGCGGCGGCGTTCATCATCGCCGAGTACCTGGGCGTCTCGTACCTCCAGGTGCTGGGCTGGGCGACCGTGCCGACGGTGCTCTACTACCTCGGCATCCTGCTCGCCGTGGAGATCGACGCTCGCCGCTCGGGCGTACGCCCGGTGGTGATCGACGTGGGCTCGCCCTGGCGGCTGCTGGCCCGGTTCGGCTACCACTTCGCCTCGCTGATCGCCATCATCGTGTTCCTGGCGGTCGGCATGTCCGCGACGAGGGCTGTCGTCTTCGCCATCCTGCTCGCTGTCGCGTTGTCGTTCCTGGCCTCCCGAAACGACCGCGCGCACCGGCTCACCCCGGGCCGGCTGGTGACCGCGCTCGTCACCGGCGTACGCGGCGTCCTCGCCGTCACCGCTGTCTGCGCCGCCGCCGGCATCATCACGGCGACCACCACGAAGACCGGCCTCGGGCCGCAGGCGGCGGCGCTGCTGATCGGCGGGGCGCAGGCGGCCACCTCGGACCCGACGCTGGTGCTGGTGCTCACCGCGCTGCTCGCCGCCGTCGCGCTCACCCTGCTGGGCCTGGCCGTGCCGGTCACCGCGTCGTTCGTGATCGGTTGGGTGATCGTCGGTCCGGCCCTGCTCGACCTGGGCGTCACCGCGCCGGCGGCGGCGATGTTCGTCTTCTACTTCGCGGTCCTGTCCGAGGTGTCCCCACCGACCGCGCTCGCCGCGGTGGCCGCCGCCGCGGTCACCGGCGGCCGGCTGGTGCCGACCATGTGGCAGACCCTGCGGTACGCGCTGCCGGCGTACCTGATCCCGATCGCGTTCGTCATCACGCCGGCCGGGCTGGGTCTGCTCGGCATCGGTGGCGTCCAGCGGATCGCCTTCGCCGCGGCGGTCACCGCGCTGAGCGTGGCGGTGCTCGCCGTCGCCGCCGGTGGATGGCTGCCCGGCGTGGGGCCGGCCGGTGCCCCGGAACGAGTGCTGGGCGCCCTCGCCGGCGTCACCCTGCTCTGGCTCGAACCCGTGCCGGTCACGGTCGGCGTGACGCTGGCCGTCGTCGCGGCGGCGGGTGTGTTCATCCGACGCGCCGGCCGGTCCTCGTCCGGATCACCAGCCAATCCTGTGGAGGAACAACTGTGAGACGAATCGACGTACGGCTCGCGGCGGGCCTGAGCGTGCTCGCCCTCGTCACGGTCGGTGCCGCGGGTTGTGGAGGTCAGCAGGGCGGCGCGGCCACTGACGACACGGCCAGCGACGTCACCTGCGAGGTGACCAAGGAAACCCGCGTCGGCATCGCCACCGGCAACGCGACAGGCGTCTACTACGTGGTCGGCAACGCCCTGGCCGGGCAGTTGTCCGGGGCGACCGGCGGCAAGCTCACCGGCACCGCCGCCGAGACCGGCGCCTCGGTGCAGAACGTCGAGCAACTGGTCGGTGGCCAGTACGACGTGGCGTTCTCGCTCTTCGACACGGCGGTCAACGCGGTGCAGGGCAAGGGCAGCTTCACCGCGCCGCAGCCGGTGGAGGCGCTGGCCCGCATCTACGACAACTACACCCAGGTGGTGGTCCGCAACGACTCCGGGATCACCTCGGTGGCCGACATGCGGGGCAAGCGGATCTCCACCGGCTCACCGAAGTCCGGCACCGAGGTGATCGCCAACCGGCTGCTGGAGGCCGCCGGCCTCGACCCGGCCAAGGACATCCGGGCGCAGCGACTGGACCTGACCAAGACGGTCGAGGGGATCAAGGACGGCAGCGTCGACGGCTTCTTCTGGTCCGGTGGTCTGCCCACCGGGGGCCTCACCGACCTGTTCACCACAGCCGGGGACTCGGTGAAGTTCGTCGACATCTCGCCGCTGCTGCCGAAGATGACCGCGTTGAGCCCCGCCTACCAGGCCGGGACGATCGGCCGGGACACGTACCGGACGGCGACCGACACGCCGACCATCGTCGTACCCAACGTGTTGCTGGTCCGCAAGGACCTGGACGCCAACGTCGCCTGCGCGATCACCCGGACCGTCTTCGACAAGCGGGACACGCTGGCCCAGGCGAACCCGGCGGCCCGGGGCATCTCGCTGGAGACCGCCCGCAGGACCGACCCGGTGCCGCTGCACCGCGGCGCCGAGAAGGCGCTGAAGGACCTCGGCGCGAACTGACCCGGCCGGTCAGACGTCGGCCGGCGCGGTGGCGGCGCGGGCCACGCCGACCAGCCGGTCGGTCTCGGCGAGCAGGGCCTCGTCGTCCGTCGGAGTGCCGGGGTCGAGTCGGACCGTCCAGGTCAGACCGTCGACCCCGGCCACGCGCCGGGCCGCGACCCGCGCCGCGCCGCCGGGCACCGGCTGGTGTTCGGTGTACGCGACCGAGCGGGTCACCCGGGCCCGCACCTGGTGCGGCAGCTCCCCCGGGTCGAGCAGCAGGTACGTCTCGGCTGGACCGTCGACGACCACCGTGTAGCCGTCCCGCTCGACGACGGGCTCGGCGGGGGTGACGGTCAGTTCCCGGCCGGACCAGACCGCCTTGAGGATGGTGTGCCAGCCGAGCCGGTGCCCTCGACCGGGCAGCCACAACCCGAGGTTGGTGGCGACCACCACCCCGTCGCCCTCACCGTTGCCGGCGGCGGCCCAGGCCAACACCCGCTCGTCGGCGGTCAGCGGCGGCCGGTCGGCCGGCGGCAGCTTCGGCTTGCGGCTGAACAGTCCCATCTAGAGGCCTCCCGCGGCCTGCTCGCGCAGCGCCCGGGCGTGCTGCTCCAGGGACAGCAGCTCACCGAAGGCGGCGAAGTACTCGTCCTTGTTGTTGACCGGGTTGATCCGCTGGATGCGTGACTTGAGGTCCCGGACCCGGGCGGTCACCGACCCGAACTGCACCCGGGCCATGGTGATCGACACGTAGCGCGGGTCCGGTTCGCCGTCGATCCGCAGTGGTTCGACGGCCAACTCACCGACCAGCGCCGCTGCCGCCAGGTCGTCGCAGGCGTCGCGGACCGACTCGATCCAGACCGCGCCGCCGGCCGCCGACGCGGCACCACCGGCCGCCGAGATGGCCGTGCGCACGGCGACGTGCACCGGGTGGCGGTATTCGGTGGACTCGACCGCGTCGAACATCGGCCCGGCCAGGACCGGCTGCTGGAGGGCGAGTTTGAGCGCCTCCCGTTCGACCATCGACTGCGGGCTGTCCAGTGCCGGCTCGGGGCGGGCCGAGGTCTGCCGGGCGGCGGGGGCGGCGTCGCGGGTGCCGGTCGGCGCGGTGTTGCCTGCTGCCAGCACCGCCCGCTGCACCGGCTCGATCTCCATGCCGAGGTCCATGGCGAGCTTGCGGACGTACTCGGGGCGCTTCTCCCGGTCCTTGAGGCGCGCGACAAGCGGCGCGGCGTGCCGCATCGCCTCGACCCGGCCGTCGACGGTGTCCAGGTCGAAGCGGCTGATCACGTGTCGCAGCGCGAAGTCGACGAGCGGCTCGCGGCGGGCGACCAGGTCACGCACCGCCAGGTCGCCCTTTGCCAGCCGCAGGTCGCACGGGTCCATGTTGTCCGGGCTGACCGCGATGAACGTGCGCCCGACGAAGCGCTGATCGTCCTCGAAGGCGCGCAGCGCGGCCTTCTGCCCGGCGGCGTCGCCGTCGAAGGTGAAGATGATCTCGCCGGCCACCTCGTCGCTGTCGAACAGGAGCCGACGCAGGACCGAGATGTGGTCCGCGGCGAAGGCGGTGCCGCAGGTCGCCACCGCCGTTGTCACCCCGGCGAGGTGGCAGGCCATCACGTCGGTGTAACCCTCGACGATCACCGCCCGCCCCTGCTTGGCGATCTCCCGTTTGGCCTGGTCGATGCCGTAGAGCACGTGCGACTTCTTGTAGATCGGCGTCTCGGGGGTGTTCAGGTACTTCGGGCCGTCGTCGTCGTCGAAGAGCTTGCGCGCGCCGAAGCCGATCACGTCGCCGGCCAGGTCACGGATGGGCCAGAGCAACCGGCGGCGGAACCTGTCGATCAGGGTGCCGGAGCGGGACTCCCGGGACAGCCCGGCGGTGACCAGCTCCTGGTGGGTGAAGCCCTGCTGGCGCAGGTGCTTGGTGAGCAGGTCCCAACCCTCGGGCGCGAAACCACAGCCGTAGCGCTCGGCGGCGGCCCGGTCGAAGCCCCGGCGCGCCAGGAACTCCCGTGCCGGCCGGGCCCCGGCGGTGCTCAGTTGCGCGCGGTAGAACTCGACGGCGGCGGCGTGCGCGGCGACCAGGCGCTGCCGCTGACCCTGCTGCGGGCGGGGGCGCGGGGTGCCCTTGTCGTCCTCGATGTAGCGCAGCTGGATGCCGGCGCGGCCGGCCAGCCGCTCGACGGACTCCACGAAGCTGAGGTGGTCGGCGTCCATCAGGAACTTGATCGCGTCCCCGCCGGCGCCGCAGCCGAAGCAGTACCAGACGTTGCGGGCCGGGGACACGTTGAACGACGGACTCTTCTCGTCGTGGAACGGGCACAGGCCCTTGAGATTGCCGCCGCCGGCGGACTTCAGGGTGACGGTCTCGGAGATCACATCCCCGATCGAGGTGCGTTCCCGGACCAGTGCGATGTCCTCGTCCCGGATCCGCCCAGCCATGCGCCACCCCCTCGCCGTACATCCTGCCCTGCCCGACCGACGACACGCCGGCCGGGGGACGCCGGTGTGGCGGCGACCGCTGCGGGCTGGGCGGTTCCGGCCCGCGGGCCGGGTCCGCGCGGGGACCATGACCAGATGCGCCGGGTACGGACCGAAGCCCCCCGCCTGCCACGATGGCTGGCCGCCCGGATGGGGCTACCCGGGCAGACCACGCCGGAAGACGAGGCCGGACACCGGCACGCCACCTGGCTGGAACTCTTCCTCGACCTCATCTTCGTGTACGCGCTGGCGGCGGTGGTGGCCCGGTTGGGCAACGAACCGACCCCGTCGCCGAGGGCCGTGCTGGCCGTGATCGGGCTCTTCGTGGTGATCCAGTGGGCCTGGATGGGGCAGGTCTACTACGACACCCGGTTCGACCCGGACGACGCGCTGCACCGACTGCTGGTGCTTGTCGCGTTGGTCGGCGCGGGCGCGATGACCCTCGGGGTCGACGAGGTTCCGGAGAGCGTGCTCCTGCCGGTCGGGTACCTGATCGTGCGGGGCGTGCTGCTCCTGCTGTACCTGCGCGCACGCCCGACCAGCGCGAGGGCCCGGATGGTGACGACTGTCTACCTGATCGGCTTCGGGTCGGGCTGGTTGATCTGGCTGGTGTCGCTGACCGTGCCCACCGAGCTGCGCCCGGTCCTGTGGATCGTCGCGATGGTCATCGAACTGGCCACGCCCTGGGTCGGGGTGCGCTGGCTCAACCGCTGGCCGGTGGACAACCGGCACCTGCCGGAACGGATCGGCCAGTTCACCATCATCGTGCTGGGTAGCGCGCTGGCCAGCCTGCTCTTCGCCGTACCGGACCACCCCCCGCCACACATGATCCTCACCGCCGGGCTGGCGTTCCTGATCCCGGCGGCCGTCTGGTGGGTCTACACCACCTTCGTCACCACCCGCCTGACCCAGAGCCGGCTGCGCGGCGGGCAGGCGTACACCTACCTGCACATTCCGCTCGGTGGTGCGTTGCTGCTGCTCGGCTGGGCGCTAGGTCAGGTGGTCCGGCTGGTCGACGACAACGCCACCCGGCTGCCGCTGGAGCTGCGGCTGCTGCTGGGCGCCTCGATGGTGGTGTGGACGGCCTGCGGGCTCGCCCTGTACTGGCTGTGGACCCGACCGAGCGCCGCCCGGTTGGCGATCGCCGCCTACGGGGTGGTCTCGGTCTGCCTGGTCACCGCGACGGTGCACCAGCCGAGGCTGATGCTGGTGCTGCTCTCCCTGGCGGTCGTCGGGTACGCCGTCCTGCTCAGCCGGCGCCTCGCCCGGGCCGGCGAGGAGATGAGCACGCCCGAGGGATGACCGCCGCTCAGGCCGCCGCGGCAGGCGCCGGAATGGTTGTCTCCTCGGCCGCCACCTGCTGGTTCCAGTCGGCCTTCGTGGAGCGCCAGCCCTCGTCGTCCATGCCACGCCGCCAGTAGCCGGAGATGGAGAGCTGCCCGAGGGGTACGCCCCGCTCGCCGCGTAGCAGCCGGCGCAGGTCCCGGACGAACGCGGCCTCGCCGTGCACGAACGCGTGCACCTGGCCGGCCGGGAACTCCAACGCCCGTACCGCCGCGACCAGCGCCTCGCCCACCGGGCGTTCGCCGCGATGCAGCCAGGTCAGCTCGACCGCCCCGGGGCTGAGCAGCTTCTGCTCCTCCGCCGGGTCGGCGATCTCCACGAAGACGTGGGCCGGGGCGCCCAGCGGCAGGCGTTCCAGGGCGGCGGCGATCGCCGGCAGGGCACTCTCGTCACCGACCAGCAGATGCCAGTCCGCGTCCGGGCTCGGCGCGTACGCCCCGCCTGGGCCGACGAAGTGCACCGGATCGCCGGGGCGCAGCGCCGCGGCCCACGGGCCGGCCAAACCCTCGTCGCCGTGGTGCACCACGTCGACGGTCAACTCCCCGGCCAGGGGGTCCCAGCGCCGCACCGTGTACGCGCGCAGCCGGGGCCACTGCTCCCGGGGCAGGTCCCGGCGGATCGCGGCGAGGTCCAACGGCTGCGGGTACGCGACGTGCGGCTGCGGGAACACCACCTTGATGTAGTGGTCGGTGAACTCGCCCACCGGCAGGCCGACCAGTTCGTCCCCACCGAGGACGAGCCGGATCAGGTGCGGGGTGGGCCGCTCGGTGCGCAGCACCCGGGCCGAGGTGACGTTCCTGGGGCGTTCCGTCATGTCAGTTAGGTTAGCCTAAGCTGGCTCGCGGTCAATCGGCGGCGTGCCTCCGCCGACCAGGCGGGTGTGCCAGCTCACCGCCGCCGGGTCGGTGAGCGAGGCCACCTGATCGATCACCACCCGCAGTCGGGCCGTGTCGTCCGGGGCGGCCCCCCACAGCGGGGCGAAGACCGGGTCGAGCCCCTCCGGGGCACGCCGGACCAGCGCGGCGACCAACTCCGCCAGCATCGTCCGCTGCCGCTCGTAGCGGCCCCGGAAGCCACTGCGACGCATCACGTACCGCAGCGCGATGCCCTTGAGCAGGGCACACTGCGCCCGGACCAGGCGGGGCACCACCAGGTCGGCGCCGTAGCGGCGGTGCGGGCCCGGCCCGAAGCGCTCCTCCGTGGCCGCCACCGCCGCCGACACGAACAGCCCGGTCACCCCGCTGGTGGTGGCCTTCAGCGCGACCTGCGCGCGATGGCTGCCGTCGTAGCCGGCGAACGGGGCGAGCAGCGGACCGGCCAGCAGGTCGACAAGCACCTCGGCCAGGTCCGCCGCGGACTCCCCGGAGTAGGCGGTGGCCACGTCGGCGCAGAGTGCGGCCCGCTCGTCGGCGTCGGTGAGCAGCGGGTGCAACGTGACGTAGCCGCCGTGGATGCCGTCCTCCACGTCGTGCACCGAGTACGCGACGTCGTCGGCCCAGTCCATCACCTGGGCCTCCAGGCAGCGCCGGTCGCCGGGCGCGCCGGCCCGGATCCAGTCGAAGACGGCCAGGTCGTCGGCGTACACCCCGAACTTGCGCTCCCCCGGCCGGCGCGGCCACGGGTACTTGCCGATCGCGTCGAGCGACGCCCGGGTCAGGTTCAGCCCGGCGGACGAGCCGTCCGGGGCGAGCACCTTCGCCTCCAGGCGGGTCAACACCCGCAGGGTCTGCGCGTTGCCCTCGAAGCCGCCGCACGGCGTGGCGAGCAGATCCAGCGCAGCCTCGCCGTTGTGCCCGAACGGCGGGTGCCCGAGGTCGTGCGCAAGCCCCGCGACGTCCACCACATCCGGGTCGCAGCCCAGCCGGGCACCCATCTCCCGCGCGATCTGCGCCACCTCCAGCGAGTGGGTCAGCCGCGTACGCAGGAAGTCGTCCGTGCCGGCGGTGTGCACCTGGGTCTTGGTGGCCAGCCGGCGAAACGCCGCCGAGTGCAGCACCCGGGCCCGGTCGCGCTCGTACGGCGACCGGCGATGCCCGGTGTCCTTGGGCGGCTCCTCGACCAACCGCGCCTCTGGCTCACTCCTCGCGTTCACGGAGCCACCACAGTTCGCGACTGCGGGGCTCGCAAGACCGGCTCACTCCTCGCGCTCACGCAACACGCAGAACTCGTTGCCCTCGGGGTCGGCCAGCACCGTCCACTCGACGTCGCCCTGACCGATGTCGACGTGCCGGGCGCCCATGTCGACCAGGCGCTCGACCTCGGCCTCCTGGTTGGCGGGGCGCAGGTCGAGGTGCAGTCGGTTCTTGCGCTCCTTGCCCTCGGGCACCGGGCCGAAGAACAGGGCGGGCAACTGGTCCGGGGACTGGCGGATCTCCACGCCGCTCGGAGTCTCGGTGACGACCTGATAGCCGAGCGCCTCGGCCCACCAACGGGCCAGTCGGGCCGGATCGCGGGCGTCGACAGTCAGGCTCTCCCAGACACTGGTCACGCAGTCACCTCTTCCCGTTCGACGCGGCGCCCAATCGGCCGTGTGCGAGCGAGCCAAGATTACGCCCGCCCCCGCTGCTCGACCCGCTCACGACGCATCGACGAAGGGCACACAACCACCGATTGGCTCGCAGTTGCCAACCGATCGCCGAGGGTTACGGGCTCGCGGCCAGAAGTGGCCAGCGGTAGCGTTCCCAGCGCGGAACGTGACCAGCCGACTGACACGCAGAGCCGACCGGTGAGGGGTAACGCTCGTGGACGCAGACACGGTGATGGGAACGGAGCTACGCGGGCTGCGCCAGCGGCGACCCGACATCGCCGGGACGGTGCTGGCGGGCACCGACGGCCTGCTCATCTCCAGCGACCTTCCGAGCACCGACGCCACCCATCTCGCCGCGCTCGCCGCCGCGAGTTTCGGGCTCGGTCACCGGGTGGCGGACACCGTCCGGCGGGGTGAGTTCCGGGAGTCGGTCGTGTGCACCACCGCCGGCTGCGTGGTGACCTACCCGGCCGGGCGCAGCGCCCTGCTGACCCTCGTCACCGTGTCGGCGGCGGGTGACCTGGAGGCGCTGCACGAGGAGGCACGGGCGGTGGCCCGCCGGGCGGGGTCGTTCCTCGACGTTCGCGGCGGAGGCATCGGCGCGACCTCGGTGCCGGACGCGCACGCCCCGCTGGCCACGCGTACCCCGATGGCGACCCTGCCGGCGCAGTTGCGCCGCTCGTCCCGACCCACCTGGCGTCGTCCGCCGATCTGAGCGCCGGCGGCGGCCCGGTGACCGGACCGCCGCCGACGCGCGTCAGCGGCTGTCCGACCCGCCGCTCTCCACGACCGCCCGACCGGCCTCCAGCCGGGCCACCGGCACCCGGAACGGCGAGCAGGACACGTAGTCCAGGCCGACCTCGTGGAAGAAGTGCACCGAGTCCGGGTCGCCACCGTGCTCACCGCAGATGCCGAGCTTCAGCCCGGGCCGGGCGGCCCGGCCCTCCTCGGCGGCGATGCGCACCAGCCGACCGACGCCGTCGCGGTCGATCGACTCGAACGGCGAGATGCCGAAGATGCCCAGCTCCAGGTAACGCCAGAAGAACGCCCCCTCGACGTCGTCGCGGGAGAAGCCCCAGCCCATCTGGGTCAGGTCGTTGGTGCCGAAGGAGAAGAACTCGGCCGCCTCGGCGATCTGCCCGGCGGTCAGCGCCGCCCGGGGCACCTCGATCATGGTGCCGATCAGCACCTCGACACCGCTGTCCCCGACCACCTCGGCGATGATCTTCTCGGCCTCGGCGCGGACCGTCTCCAGCTCCTGCACCGCGCCGACCAGCGGCACCATGATCTCCGGCTTGGCCACGCCCCCGTTACGGGCGCAACTGACCGCCGCCTCGGCGATGGCCCGGACCTGCATCGCGAACAGGCCGGGGATGACCAGGCCGAGGCGTACGCCGCGCAGCCCGAGCATCGGGTTCTCCTCGTGCATCCGCCGGACGGCGGCGAGTAGCGCCTCCTCCTTGGCCACGTCCTCGCCGCGTTCCTGGGCGACCGCCACGTTGACGGCGAGCTGCTCCAACGGCGGCAGGAACTCGTGCAACGGCGGGTCGATGAGCCGGACGGTGACCGGCAGGCCGTCCATCTCCCGGAAGATCTCCTCGAAGTCGGCCCGCTGCAACGGCAGCAGCGCAGCCAGCGCCGCCTCCCGCTCACCCGGGGCCCGGGCCAGGATCAGCCGCTCGACCAGCTCCCGCCGGTCGCCGAGGAACATGTGCTCGGTGCGGCACAGCCCGATGCCCTCGGCGCCGAAGCGCCGGGCCCGGGCCGCGTCCGCGCCGGTGTCGGCGTTCGTGCGGACCGCGAGCCGCCGTTTCCCGTCGGCGTGCGTCATGATCCGGTGTACGGCCCGGACCAGCGCGTTGTCGATGTGCTCCGGGTCGAGGCTGCCCTCGAAGTACTGCACGACCTCGGAGGGCATGACCGGCACCTCGCCGAGGTAGACCTTGCCGGTGGTGCCGTCGATGGACACCACGTCGCCCTCGTTGACGGTCTGCCCGGCCACGGTGAACCGCTTCGCCGGCACGTTCACCTCGATCTCGTCGGCGCCGGAGACGCAGGTCTTGCCCATACCCCGGGCCACCACCGCGGCGTGGCTGGTCTTGCCGCCGCGCGACGTGAGGATGCCCTGCGCGGCGATCATGCCGTTCAGGTCGTCCGGGTTGGTCTCCCGGCGCACCAGGATCACCGACTTTCCCTCGGCGGCCAGCTCGACGGCCCGGGCGGAGGTGAAGACCACAGTGCCGGACGCCGCGCCGGGCGAGGCGCCGATGCCCTTGGCGACCGGCTGGAACTCGTGGTCGAGCTGGAAGCGGGGGAACATCAGCTGGGCCAGTTGCGCGCCGTTGACCCGGTGCAGCGCCTCGTCCAGGTCGATCAGGCCCTCGTCGACGAGCTGCCCGGCGATCACGAACGCGGCGGCGGCGGTGCGCTTGCCCACCCGGGTCTGCAACATCCACAGCTTGCCGCGCTCGATGGTGAACTCGATGTCGCACAGGTCCTTGTAGTGCTCCTCCAGCCGGGCCATGATGCCGAGCAGCTCGTCGTAGGAGGACTTGTCGAGCTGCTCCAACTCCTGCAACGGCACGGTGTTGCGGATGCCGGCCACCACGTCCTCACCCTGGGCGTTGGCCAGGTAGTCGCCGTAGATGCCCTGCGCGCCGCTGCCCGGGTCGCGGGTGAACGCGACGCCGGTGCCGGAGTCGGGCCCGAGGTTGCCGAAGACCATGGTCACCACGTTGACCGCGGTGCCGAGGTCGGCCGGGATCCGCTCCTGGCGGCGGTAGAGCACCGCGCGCTCGGCGTTCCACGACTCGAAGACCGCGCGGATGGCCAGGTCGAGCTGTTCGCGCGGCTGCTGCGGGAACTCCCGACCGGTGTGCTCCAAGAAGATCTTCTTGTACGCGTCGACAAGCCCTCGCAGGTCGTCGGCGTCCAGATCCAGGTCGTTGTGGGTGCCCTTGGCGTGCTTGGCCTCGTCGAGCGCGTGCTCGAACTCCTCGCCCGGCACCTCGCAGACGGTCTTGCCGAACATCTGGATGAGTCGCCGGTAGGAGTCCCAGGCGAACCTGTCCGCGCCGCCGGAGGCGGCCTGGCCAGCCAAGCCTCCCGCCTGTCGTGCCAGTCCTTCCACGCTCTGGTCGTTGAGGCCGACGTTGAGGACGGTCTCCATCATGCCGGGCATGGAGAACTTGGCACCGGAGCGGACGGAGACCAGCAGTGGGTCCTGCGGGTCACCGAGGCGCTTGCCCATCGCGCGCTCCAGCGCTTCCAGGTGCGACTCGATCTGCCCGGCGAGCCCGTCCGGCTCCCGTCCCGTCGCGAGGTACGCCTGGCAGGCCTCGGTGGTGATGGTGAAGCCGGGTGGGACGGGCAGGCCCAGGTTGCTCATCTCGGCGAGGTTTGCCCCCTTGCCGCCGAGCAGCTCCTTGAGGTCCTTGTTGCCTTCGGAGAAGTCGTAGACGTACTTGTGATCGACGGTCTCTTGCGCTGCCACCAGAGCCTCCACAACACACGCGCCGGATTGACACTTAACGAAGGTTCAGTTTTCTTCTTCCCCGGGACGGACCGCCGGTAATCCCGGGGTCAACGCCGATCGGTGGGCGAAGGTTAAGCGAACATCGAGTGACCTGGGACCGTTCGGTGACAATTGGCACAGCCATCACGACTATCCGTGTTCGTACCGGTTTTTGGGAACGCTTCCATGCGCACCATCACGCATCCCGGCCGAGCGTCGTACGCTTGACGCCACGCCAGCCGGTGAACCTCACTTTTGCCATAACCGACGCGAATACACCCCCGGAGTCGCCGCCGTGTCGACCATCCCCTCCCCCGGCCCCACCGCCGTCCCCGCGCCGCTGTCGGCGGGGGAACCGGACGCGGCCACGCTGGCGCGCGCGGCCGAGCAGACCGCGGGCACGCTGCTCGCCGCGGCGGCC
>NZ_JAKKFF010000455.1 GCF_022229015.1 Micromonospora foliorum | reverse complement strand
AGCAGCAGCAGGCCGGGCACGGTCACCCAGACACCCATGCCGAGCGAGCCGGCCGCGAAGCCCGTCAGGGGGCCGCGCGGCAGCGTCGTGTCGGTGGCGGCCGCGGG
Source organism: Micromonospora foliorum (assembly GCF_022229015.1). Taxonomy (GTDB): domain Bacteria; phylum Actinomycetota; class Actinomycetes; order Mycobacteriales; family Micromonosporaceae; genus Micromonospora; species Micromonospora foliorum. The sequence goes on along the minus strand of NZ_JAKKFF010000455.1, from coordinate 2,361 downwards.
CCGCCGGTCCAGCCCGGTCATCGCCGCATCCTCTCCGCAATCCAACGGTTGCTGGATTCTAGGGGCAGAATGGCGACCATGACCATGCCCCGCCGCCGCCCGGGTCGGCCCCGCCGCGACGAGACCCGGCCGACCCGCGAGGTGGTGCTCACCGCGGCGACCGCGCTCTTCGCCGAGCGGGGCTTCGACGCCGTCGGGCTGCGCGAGGTCGCCGCCGCCGCCGGGGTCGACGTCGCCACGGTCGCGCACCACACGGGTACGAAGGCAGCCCTCTACGACGCGTGCTTCGCCCGGGTGTTCGCCGCCGAGCGGGAGGTGCTGACCGAGGCCGCCGAGCAGGCCCGCGCCGCTCTCGACGCGGGCCCTGAGGCGGCACGGCGGGCCCTGCACGAGCTGGTCGACGTCTTCGTGGACTTCCTGGAGGACCGCCCCGAGACCACCGCGCTGTGGCTGCGCCGCTGGCTGGAACCGCAGCGGCACGCCGAGCTCGACCAGCGCTACGCCGACCCGTTGTACCGGCTGGTCGCGGAGCTGCTCACCGCCGCCGCGGCGACCGGCGCGCTGGCCGAGCCGACCCCGCACATCACCGTACGCAGTCTGGTGTGGGCGACGCACGGGCACGTGGTGGCGTTGGCCGCCGGCGCGCCCGGCGCTCGGGAGCGGCGCGAGTTCCGGGCGTTCGTGCACCGCCTGCTCGACGGGCTGTACGGATCACCGACCCCTTGACGGGCCGCCACCGCACGACGATTATCCATCGGACGTTGGATTAATGGGGGCGGCAATGGGCGTACCACCTCGGGTGGCGGTGATCGGGGCCGGCGCCGCCGGGCTCGCCGCGGTCAAGGCACTGCGCGACGCCGACGTGCCGACGGTCGGCTTCGAGGCCGCCGAGCAGGTCGGTGGCCTCTGGGTGTACGGGGCGCCCGACTCGCCCGCGTACCGCACGCTGCACCTCAACACCAGCCGCGCTCGCACCCAGTTCGCCGACCACCCGATGCCCACCGACTGGCCCGACTACCCCGACCACCGTCGTGTCGCCGGTTACCTCGCCGACTACGCCGCGCGTTTCGGGCTGGCCGACGCCATCCGGCTGCGCCACACCGTCGAGCGGGTCACCCGGCATCCCAACGGCACCTGGACGGTGGCCGCCAGCGGCCCGAGCGGCCCGGCCGAGGTCACCGTCGACGCCGTGGTCGTCGCCAACGGGCACAACCGGGTGCCCCGGCTGCCGGACCCCGGCTACCCCGGCACCTGCACCGCCGAGCAGATCCACAGCCACGACTACCGGGGCCCGGAGCAGTTGGCCGGCAGGCGGGTCCTCGTCGTCGGGGGTGGCAATTCCGCGATGGACATCGCCGTGGACGCGTCGTACGCCGCCGCCCGCACCCTGCTGTCGCTGCGCCGGGGCGTCTGGGTGGTGCCGAAGTACCTGCTGGGCCGCCCCTCGGACACCCTCAACGGTGCGTTGGCCCGCCGACTGCCGTGGCGCCTGCGCCAACGCATCAGCCAGACCATGCTGAGCGCCACCGTCGGCAACCCCACCCGCTACGGGCTGCCCGCGCCGACGCACGGCTTCCTGCAGGACCACCCGACGCTCTCCGACGGGTTGCTGTCACGGCTGACCCACGGCGACGTCGAGGCCCGGCCCGGCGTCGCCGCGCTCGACGGCGACCGGGTGGAGTTCACCGACGGCCGCAGCGACAGCGTCGACTTGATCATCTGGTGCACCGGCTACCGGGTGGACGTCCCGTTCCTCGACCCGGCGCTGCTCGCCGGGGGCGCCGACACCCTGCCGTTGTACCGGCACGTGTTCCACCCCGACGCCCCCGGGCTGAGCTTCGTCGGGTTGATGCAGTCCACCGGGTCCGCGTTCCCCCTGGTCGAGGCGCAGGCCAAGCTGATCGCGGCGCACCTCGCCGGCCGGTACGCGCTGCCGGACCCGGACCGTCAGCGCGCCGTCTGCCGGGCCGAACTGCGGGCCGCGACCGCCCGCTGGGGTCAGCGCCGCCCGGCGATGCGGGTGGACTTCGACGTCTACCTGGCCGAGCTGGCCCGGGAGTTGACCGCCGGGACCCGCCGCGCCCGCTCCGCCGCGGCGTCCTCGGTGGGGGCACCCCGGTGAGCGGTCGAACACTTGCCGGTCGGCGGGTGCTGGTCACCGGGGCGAGCGGCACCTTCGGCCGCCACCTCGGCGCCGCGCTGAACGCGGCCGGCGCCCGGGTGGTGGGGCTCGACCTGCACGCCCGCCCCGACGACGACGTTGCGGTGCTGGGCTGCGACCTGACCGACCCGGACGCCGTGCCACCCGCGGTGCGGGCCGCCGTCGACCGGCTCGGCGGACTCGACCTGCTGATCAACAAC
>NZ_JAKKFF010000454.1 GCF_022229015.1 Micromonospora foliorum | reverse complement strand
CGAACCGTCCCGGTCACCACCGCGGAAGCCACCCTCACGGCGGTCGCCGCCCCGGAAACCACCATCGCGGTCACCGCCGCGGAAGCCACCCTCGCGCGGCGGGCCCGAGCGGGTGCGGTCGCCGCCCTGATACCCGCCCTCACGACGGTCACCACCACGGAATCCACCCTCGCGGGGCGCGCTGAAACGCGAACCGTCGCGGTCACCGCCACGGAAACCGCCTTCGCGACGGTCACCGCCGCGGAAGCCACCCTCACGCGGAGCGCTGGAACGCGAACCGTCCCGGTCACCGCCACGGAAACCGCCCTCGCGGGGCGCGCTGGAACGCGAAGCGTCGCGGTCGCCGCCCCGAAAGCCGCCTTCGCGACGGTCGCCGCCCCGGAAGCCACCCTCACGGTCGCCACCACGGAAGCCACCCTCACGCGGCGGTGCGGAGCGAGTGCGGTCGCCCCCACCCTGATACCCGCCTTCGCGACGGTCGCCACCACGGAAGCCGCCCTCACGCGGGGCGCTGGAACGCGAACCGTCCCGGTCACCGCCACGGAAACCGCCCTCGCGGGGAGCGCTGGAACGCGAAGCGTCGCGGTCGCCACCCCGGAAGCCGCCTTCGCGACGGTCGCCGCCCCGGAAGCCACCCTCACGGTCGCCACCACGGAAGCCGCCTTCACGGCGGTCGCCACCACGGAAGCCACCGTCGCGGTCGCCACCGCGGAAACCACCCTCACGCGGAGCGCTGGAACGCGAACCGTCCCGGTCACCACCACGGAAGCCGCCTTCGCGACGGTCGCCACCAGGGAAACCACCCTCACGGCGGTCGCCGCCCCGGAAGCCACCCTCACGCGGCGGGCCGGAGCGGGTACGGTCGCCCCCACCCTGATACCCGCCTTCGCGACGGTCACCACCACGGAAGCCACCGTCGCGGTCACCACCGCGGAAACCACCCTCACGGGGAGCGCCGGAACGCGAACCATCCCGGTCGCCACCACGGAAACCACCGTCGCGGTCGCCGCCACGGAAGCCACCCTCACGGGGAGCACCCGAGCGCGAACCGTCGCGGTCGCCGCCCCGGAAACCACCCTCACGGGGAGCCCCGGACCGGAAGCCACCCTCGCGCGGCGCACCCGAGCGCGAACCGTCCCGGTCGCCGCCCCGGTAGCCACCCTCACGCGGGGCGCTGGAACGGGACCCATCACGGTCGCCGCCCCGGAAACCACCCTCACGGCGGTCGCCGCCGCGGTAGCCGCCCTCACGGGGAGCGCTGGAGCGCGAGCTGTCCCGGTCACCACCACGGGAGCCAGAGTCGCGGCCGCCGGCGTATCCGCCTCGGGCGCCGCCGCCGCTGTCGCGGTCTCCCCGGTACGGGGGCCGGCCTTGGTCATCGCGGCGCGGGCCGCGGTCGCGTCCGCCCGCACCGTCAGTACGGTCTTCGTAACGACGGGGACGGTCTCCGCCCTGCGGTCCTGAACTCACAGGTACATCCTTCCTGATTGCGCCACCAATGGCGCTACGCAGTCGAGGGCCGACCCGGATGGGGCGGCCCTCGACTGGAAGATTGTCCGGCGGCGTCCTACTCTCCCACACCCTCACGAGTGCAGTACCATCGGCGCTGGAGGGCTTAGCTTCCGGGTTCGGAATGTAACCGGGCGTTTCCCCTCCGCCATGACCGCCGTAACTCTATGAACATATCAAACAACCCCGGCACACCTTCACGGGTGTTCGCTTGTTCAGAGTTGCACAGTAGA
>NZ_JAKKFF010000453.1 GCF_022229015.1 Micromonospora foliorum | reverse complement strand
GGCTGCGCCACCGCGCCGAGGAGCTGGTCGAGGCCGCGGTGCGCGAGGCCGAGGCGACCACGCCCGGGTTGTCGATCTCCGGCGAGATCATCGACGGTGAGGCGGCCGCGGTGCTGGTGGGCGAGTCCCCCACCGCCGCGCTCATCGTGCTCGGCGACCGCGGGCTGGGTGGGTTCTCCGCGCTGCTGGTCGGCTCGGTCGCGGTGCAGGTCGCCGCGTACGCCGACTGCCCGGTGCTGGTCGCGCGCGGAACGCGACGACCCGACCAGCCGGTGCTGGTCGCGGTGGACGGCTCGGACGCCTCCCGCCGGGCCGCGGACGTCGCCGCCGAGACCGCCGTGTCGCTCGGCGTGCCGCTGGTGGCGGTGCACGCCTACCGACACCCGGGCAGCAGCGGCCCCGGCGACATGCAACCCCTGGTGTACGACGAGGCGAAGCTGCGCGGCGAGCAGGAGCGGATGCTCGCCGGGTGGCTGACCGGGCTCACCGAGGACCACCGGGGTCTGCGGCTGACCTGCCGGGTGGTCCACGGTCGACCCGGCAGTGTGCTCGCCGAGGCGTCCCGCTCCGCCCAACTGGCGGTGGTCGGTGGGCGCGGGCGCGGCGAGGTGACAGGGTTGCTGCTGGGGTCGGTGAGCCAGTCGATGCTGCACCACGCGCAGTGCCCGGTCGTCGTGGTCCGCGCCCCCCAGTAGCCGGCCCGGGGTTGGGCCGCCCCCAGACGGGTAGACGGCCGCGGTACGCCCAGCGGACGGTGGGCAGCACCAGGTGCCCAGACCGACGAAGGAGGCACACATGCCAGGACCACGGCCGGGCAGTAACGCGTACGACAAGCAGCGGGCGCGGATGCGCAACGCGATCGACGACTCCGGACGCCGAGTACCCGACGGCAAGGCCAACCAGGTCGCGAACCGGATCCTCCAGGAGGATCGCGGCCAGCGAGGCGTGGTGCGCGGTGAGCGGACGTACGGCCCGAAGAGCGAGCGCGAACCGGGCGACCCGAAGTGAGGACTGTCGACGTGGCCGACGGCGCGATCGCGGGTGCCGTCGGCAGCACCGCGCTGAACGTGGTCAGCTATCTCGACATGGCCCTACGGGGACGGCCGGAGAGCGACGTCCCCCAGGAGACCGTCGACCGGCTGGCCGGGATCGCGCACGTGAACCTGGGGAACGGGGCCCGGGCGGCCAACCGCCGCTCGGGCCTCGGCCCGCTGATCGGTTACGGGCTGGGCGTCGCCGCGGGCGTCGGGTTCGCCCTGTACGCCGGTGGTCGGCGTCAGCCGTTGCCGATGGCCACCGGCCTGCTCGGCGCGGGCGTCATGACCATGACCGACGGGTCGATCACCGCACTGGGGATCAGCGACCCGCGTACCTGGCGGCGCTCCGACTGGATCTCCGACATCATCCCGCACCTCGCGTACGGGTTGGCGGCCGCCGCAACCTGGAACAGGTTGCGGCGGCCGCCGGGTCGCGGTCGTTGATCAGCGGGTGTCGCTGTCGTCCTCGGCCACCGGCTCACCGGCCGGGCCGTACGGCGACACCTGCCCCTTGGGCACCGGCCGACCCTCGTCGCCCCGCGACGATCCACGGTTGAGCGGGTGTCCGGTCGGCTTGGGCCCCTTGCTGTCCTGGCTGGTGGCGCCCTTGGCGTTGCGCCGGAACTCTTCCTGCTGCGGGTTGACCACTGGGTGTCTCCCTTCCGGGTACGGGGGCGGCATCGACCGCCTCCACCGTCGGCATACCCGCCCGCCCCGGCGGCATTCCGGCCCCGGGAACCGGCGCGACGGCTAGCGGATCCTCAAGTGGGTAACCCGCCAACGTGGGTAATGATCGAAGTGTGGTGCGGGTCCTGCTCGACCGGCGTGGCCGCACGTACGCCGAGGAGGCCGGCATCCGGCTCGCCGACCGGCCCGGGCCGCTGTACCAGCTGCTGGTGCTGACCACGCTGCTGAGCACCCGGATCCGGGCGTGCGTGGCGGTGGACGCCGCCCGGGAGCTGTTCGCGGCCGGCTACCGCACCCCCCAGGCCATGGAGGCGGCCAGTTGGCAGGAGCGCGTCGACGCGCTGGGCCGGGGCCACTACCGCCGCTACGACGAGCGGACCGCCACCATGCTCGGCACCGGCGCCCGGCTGTGCCTGGACCGCTGGCACGGTGACCTGCGACGCCTGCACCGGGAGGCCCAGGGCGACCCCGCCGGGCTGCGGCGACGGCTCACCGAGTTCCCCGGCATCGGCCCCACCGGCGCGGACATCTACCTGCGCGAGGCGCAGGCCGTCTGGTCGGACGTGCGCCCGTACGCCGACCGTCGGGCCCTGGCCGGGGCGAAGCGGCTGGGCCTGCCGGGCTCTCCGGACCGGCTCGCCGGTCTCGTCGACGAACCGGACTTCGGTCGGCTCGCCTCAGCGCTGGTACGGGTGGCGCTGGGTGAGGAGTCCGCCGGTGAGGTCACCCGCGTCGCCGCCCGCTGAGGCGCTCACTTGACCGTCTTGTCTCCCGGGCGGGTCAGGTGCCACACCAGCAACGCGGCGAGCAACGCCAGGACCACCACCCCGCCGGAGATGCCACGGCCCTCCTCGGGGCTGCGGCCGGCGCTGCCGAAGTAGATCACCGCCAGGCCGGCCAGCACCGTGACGAACGTACGCAACCCTCGGTCCTTCACGTCTGGCACCGTAGGCAGACGGCATCCGCCACCTCCTCGATTTGGGGCTTTTGTCATTCTTATGGGTGATGACCCGCGCTTGCCGACGTAACGGTCAGCGCTCGGTGACGAACCCGCAGAGCCGCACCCGGCGCACCGCCCGGTCGGCGACCTCCACCACCTGCAGGGTCAGCCCGGGCAGGCGCACCGTCTCACCCGGGGAGTCCGGCAGGTGCCGCAGCCGGGCCAGCACCAGACCCGCCACCGTCGTGTAGTCCCGGGACAACGGAAAGCTCAGCCGCACCCCCAGGTCCGGCAGGTCGTGCAGCGGGAAGTCACCGGGCACCAGCAGGGACCCGTCCGGCTCCCGCACCACACCGCGCACGTCGCGGTCGGTCTCGTCGTACAACTCGCCGACCACCTCGGCCAGCAGATCCTCCATGGTGACGATGCCGTCGATGCCCCCGTGCTCGTCGACGACCAGGGCCAGTTGCTGGTGCTCCTGCCGCAGCTGACGCATCGCGTCGGCGACCGGCAGGGTCACCGGCAGCAGCAGCGGCGCCCGCACCCGCTCGCCCACCGGGGCGGTGCCGGCCCGCACCAGGTCGCGGATGTGCACCACACCGAGCACCTCGTCCAGGCCACCGGGGCCGGTGACCGGAGCGCGGGACCGCCCGGCGGCGGCCAGCCGCCGGACCCCCTCGTCGGCGGCCAGGCCGGACGGTAGCGTGGTCACCTCTCGTCGGGCCACCAGGATCTCCCGCAGCGTCCGGCCGGCGATGTCGAACGCGCCGGTCAGGATCTCCCGCTGCTGGGCCGACAGGCCGCGCTGGCTGGTCAGCATCTCCCGCAGCTCCTCCTCGGTCATCTCCTCCCGGTTGGCCCGCGGGTCACCACCGGCGAGCCGCACGACCGCGTCGGTGGCCCGGCTGAGCAGCCACACCGCCGGCCGGGACACCCGGGCCAGCAGATCCAGCGGGCCGGCGCTCAGCAACGCCCAGCGTTCAGCCCGCTGCATGGCCAACCGCTTCGGGGCCAACTCCCCCAGCACCAGCGTGACGAACGTCAGCAGCACCGTCACCAGCAGCACCGCGGCGGGACGCGCCGCTCCGCCGAGGAAACCCAACGGGCCGACCAGCGGACCGGCCAACGACACCGCGGCCGCCGCCGAGGCGAGGAACCCCGCCAGGGTGATGCCGAGCTGGATCGTGGCCAGGTAGCGGTTCGGGTCGCGGGACAGCCCCACCAACCGGTCGCCGGCGCGGCTACGCCGGCCCAGCCGCCGCAACTGCCCCTCGCGCAGGGTCACCAGCGCCATCTCACTGCCGGAGAGCGCCGCGTTGACCAGCACCAGTACGGCCACCAACGCCAACTGCCCGAGCTGACCGCCCATCGCTCACCCCGTTCGCCGCCTGAGGTCACTCAACCGCAGCGGGGCGCACCGCGGGCCCGGTTTGCGACCGTGCCCCCGCTCAGTCGACCTCCAGGTCGTCCAGCGAGATGGCGTGGGTCATCAACCACCGGGCCAGCGCCGACATCCCGAACAGCCACAGCGGCACCGACTCGGTGGGTCCGTTGGTGGCGTAGATGGCGAAGCGCAGGTCCGGCGCGCGGTACGCCTCGATCCGCCACCGGTGCTGCCGGTCCCGCCAGACCGCCGAAGGGTCCATGGCGTCACCGTAGGTGACCGTCGCCGAGCCGGGGGCCGGTTGGCCCGGCACCACCGTCGTTCTGAGCGACGGCCGTGGCGCTCAGGTGACGACGATCCGGGCGTCGTCGGGCAGCCGCCGGGTCGCGCCCCGCCGGTCCAGCAGCTCCAGCAGGGGCACCGCCACCCGGCGGGTGGTGTCCAACGCCTGCCGGGCCGCGGAGAGGGTGAACGGCTGCGGCAGCCCGGCCAACACCCGGACCGCGTCGTCGAGCGCGTCCGGCAGCAGCACCACGTTGTCGGCCAGCCGCAGCAGCGCGCCGGCGCGCACCGCCGCACCGATCTCCCGGGGGCCCAGACCAAGGTCGACGAGGCGGTCCGCTTCGGGGGCGCGGAACGGCCGGTCGCCGTACTCGGCGCGGACCCGCTGCACGGCCCGGGCCACCGGTTCGGGCAGCGCGTCGACGCTCGCCGCCCCGACCCGACCGGCGTGGATCCGCAGCGGCGGCCGGACCAGCGCCTCGACCAGCGCCCGGTCGGGCAGGGCGAGGCGCTGACGCAGGGCGTCCACCGGCATCCCGGGCTCCAACGGGTGCTCCCGCGCGTGGCGGGCGACCTCCTCAGTCAGCCGCTCGCCGAGCCGTCGCCAGTACGCGGGGTCGGCCAGCCAGTCACCGGCCACCGGCTCGGTGTGCACCGGCACACCCATCCGGATCAACTCGCCGGCCCGGATCAGCCGGCGGCGGCGCAGCTCCCCCGCCAGGTCGGGTCGACCGTCCAACTCGGCGAGGACCTGCGCGCGGGCGGCGGCCGCACCCCGTCGGGCCAGCGGTGGCGGCGCCACGTCCAGCACCCGCACCCCG
>NZ_JAKKFF010000452.1 GCF_022229015.1 Micromonospora foliorum | reverse complement strand
GGCCGCCAGCACCGGCAGCTCGGCCACCCCGGTCAGGACGTCGGTCAGGGTGCCCGGCCAGCCGCCCCCGGGCTGCCCGGTGCGGCGGTATTCCAGCTGCGCCACCGGGTAGCCAGCAGCGGCGACGGCTGCGGCCAGTGGGCCGGTGTGCCGCCGGTCGTACTCGGCCCGCCAGAACCCGCCGTGCAGCACGACGACCAGCGGCCGTGCCGGCCCGGTTCCCGCCGGGAGGCGCAGATCGGCCACCTGATCCGGGTCGTCCCCGTACGCCACCGTCCGGTCGGGCTCCGGAGCGGGCCGGGTCAACACGGCGCGCGGGTCGACAGGCATGGCGCGACGGTAGCGCGCCCCGCCCGGGTGGTTCAGCCCCGGGGAGTCGGTCCCGGACGGCATAGCTCGGGCCCGCTGGGTAAAGATGGACCCCATGACCGAAGCGCGCTCCGCTGGACAGAACGACGAGCCCGGCCCCGACGACTCCGGCCACTCCGGCACCGTTGTGGTGGTCGGTCCGGACGGCCGGCCGATCGGCACGATGCAGACCGACGAGGGCCAGGGCGAGGATCCGACCCGCCTGGTCGAACAGCCGGCCAAGGTGATGCGGATCGGCAGCATGATCAAGCAACTGTTGGAGGAGGTGAAGGCCGCGCCTCTCGACGACGCCAGCCGCAACCGGATGCGGGAGATCCACGAGCGGTCGATCGTCGAGCTCAAGGAGGGCCTCGCCCCCGAGCTGCGCGACGAGCTGGAGCGCATCTCGCTGCCCTTCGCCGAGGACAAGGCCCCCAGCGAGGGCGAGCTGCGGATCGCACACGCCCAGCTCGTCGGCTGGCTGGAGGGCCTGTTCCACGGCATCCAGGCGGCCCTGGTGGCCCAGCAGATGGCCGCCCGGGTGCAGCTGGAGCAGATGCGCGGCGGCCGGCAGGCGCTGCCCAGCGGCCCCGGTGGGGTCGTCCCCGGGATGCCGGGCATCGGCCAGCCGGGCGCCGGCGAGGGTCACAACACCGGTCAGTACCTCTGACCTCAGTCCACCCCGAAAATCTTCTCCAGGTACGCCGCCACGCCGTCCTCGGTGTTCGCCGTCGTCACGTCGTCGGCGACCGCCAGGACGGCGCGGTGCGCGTTGGCCACCGCCACGCCCCGCCCGGCCCAGGTCAACATCGGCACGTCGTTGGGCATGTCGCCGAAGGCCAGCACGTCCGCCGCGGCCACCCCGAGCTGGTCGCAGTACCAGGCCAGCCCCGCCGCCTTGGTCACCCCGGCCGCGGAGATCTCCACCAGGCCGGAGGACGACGAGTGCGTGGCCTCGGCCAACCCGGCCACCGCCGTGGCGATCAGCTCGGCGAAGGCATCCGGGTCCTGCTCGCCGGCTCGGGCGAGGAGCTTCACCGCAGGCGCCGAGAGCAGCTCCTCCGGCGTCTCGATCGGCCGGATGCCGTCCGGGTCGACGTCCCAGCGCAGTGGGTAGTGCGCCTCGTGCCGCATCTCCCGGCTGTCCAGGATCTCCACGGCGAAGCTGATCCCGGGCACCTCGGCCCGTAGCCTCCGGGCCACCTCGGCCAGGTGGTGCGGTGCGAGCGGGTCAGCCCGCACCACCTCGTCCTCGAACGGGTCGTAGACCACGGCGCCGTTGGCGCAGACCGCCGGCAGCGGCTTGGCGAGCTGGTCGTACACCATCTTGAGCCAGCGGACCGGACGGCCGGTGACCAGGACGACCGGCGTGCCTCGCGCGGCGATCCGCGCGAGCAGGTCGGCGGTACGCGGGCTGACGGTGTGGTCGTCGCGGATCAGCGTGCCGTCGATGTCGGTGGCGATGAGGCGGGGTGTGTCTCCCATTACCGGGACAGTAGCCGGTCGAGATACACCGCCACCCCGTCGTCGTCATTGCGCAAGGTCACCTCGTCCGCGACGGCGCGCAGAGCGGGGTGGGCGTTCGCCACGGCCACCCGTGACCAGCCGGCCCACTCGAACATCGGCAGGTCGTTGGGCATGTCACCGAAGACCAGCACGTCGGCCGGGTCGACCCCGAGGGTCTGCGCCACCACGGTCAGCCCGGTCGCCTTGTCCACGCCGGGCGGGCAGATCTCGATGAAACCGAGCCCGGCCTGGGTGAGCGTGGCGACCTGCGGCGGGACGATCCGGCGGGCCACGGCCAGCAGCTCGTCCACGTGGTGGTCGGCGGTCCGGGCAAAGGCCTTGATCACGTCGCAGGCGAGGCACTCGTCGCGCGTGCGCGCCTCGAAGCGGTCCTGGTAGGGCCAGCTCTCGTGATAGTCGCCCCACAGCGGGGCGTCGTGCTCGTCGGACGCCTCGACCATGACGGTCAGCGGGCCGACCTCCGCCTCCAGGTCGGCGAGGAGCCGGGCCAACACCTCGGCGGGCAGCCGCTCGTCGCGGAGCACCACCGGGCCGCTCGGGTCGCTCTGGTCGACCACCCGCCCACCGCCGGCCATTACCAGGAAGTCGGCGGCGCGGATGTCGTTGCGGGTCAACTCGGTCAACCGAGGGCCGCGTCCGGTCGCGCCGACCACCGGAATTCCGGCGGCGCGCACCCGGTCGAGCACCCCATGGGTGTACGCGGAGACGGTGTCATCGCTGCGTACCAGCGTCCCGTCGAGGTCGGTCGCGATCAACTTGGGCAGTCCCGGGCGGGTCATCGTTCCTCCTTCGCCCGCCGCCGTCGCACCGCCAGGCCAAGGAAACCGAGTCCCGGCGTGACGGCGGGCAGCAACCGTACCTCGCGGAACGGGTCGCAACCATGGCTTCCAGGCGAATCGGGCGCCAACCCCCAGTGCCCGTAAGGTGCCCCCCGCCCTCCACCCCGACCCCGCCCCTCTCACGGTCGATCATGGAGTTGTGGTGCCCGGTTCACCCGTTTACACGAATTATGTCCACCACCACAACTCCATGATCGACGCGACGCGACGCGACGCGACGCGACGCGACGCGGCGGGGGGGGGCGGGGTGGGGCG
>NZ_JAKKFF010000451.1 GCF_022229015.1 Micromonospora foliorum | reverse complement strand
CGGCCGGCCGTGCCGCGGCCAGCTCGACGATCCCGGTCAGCGCGGCCAGCCGCTGCATCCGCACGGTGGCCCGCAGCACGGCGGCCAGCCGGGACCGCACCACGGCGGCCTCCTCGTAGCGCTGGTCACGGGAGAGCACGTCGATCCGCGCGAGCAGCGCGTCCACCACCGGCTGGGGGTCGCTGGCCGTCGCGGTGCGGAAGGGCGCGGCGGCGCTGTCGTCGTACGCCTCGGGGGTGATTTTGTGTTCACAGGGCGCCGGGCAGCGACCCAGCTCGGCCAGCGCGCAGGCCGGCGTGACGGTGCGCAGCGAGAGCCGGTGCGTGCACTGGCGCAGCGGCACCGCGTCGTGGAAACCGGCGGCGGCCAGCTCGGCGGCCCGGCGGGAGGTGAACGGCCCGAGGTACGCGGTGTCGGTGGGGGAGAGGTCGCGGACGATCGACAGCCGAGGGTACGGACCGTCGGTCAGCTTGAGCCAGACCATCCGTTCCGGGTATTTGGACCGGCGGTTGTACGGCGGGGCGTGCGCGGCGATCAACCGCAGCTCACGGACCTCCGCCTCCAACGAGTGGGCGCACTCCACCGCCTCGACCCGCTCGGCCGCGCCCAGCATCTCGGAGATCCGGGCACGCTTCTCGCCAGCGGTGAAGTAGCTGCGCACCCGGGTGGCGATGTCGACGGAGGTGCCCACGTAGAGCGGTCGGTCGTCGGCGGCCCGGAAGATGTAGACCCCGGGGACCCTGGGCAGCCCCTCGGCCAGGTGTCGTTTGCGGCGCTGGGTCGGGGTGACCGCGCGGGCGAACTCGATGGCGTCGCCGACCGTGTCCACCCGGTGCCCACCGAGCCGACCGATCAGCCCGTGCAGCACGTCGACGGTGGCCTTCGCGTCGTCAAGCGCCCGGTGGGTGGGCTGGGTGGCGGTGCGGAAGTAGGCGGCCAGGGTGCCGAGCTTGCGGTTGGGCACCTCGTCGCGGGTCAGCACCCGGCGGGCGAGCGCCGCGGTGTCCAGCACCCGGGGGTTGGGCCAGCGGTAGCCGTGCTTCGCGCAGGCGGCCTTGAGGAAGCCCACGTCGTACGGGGCGTTGTGGGCCACCAGCACCGCGTCGTCGATGAACTCCAGGAAGCTCGGCAGCACCTGCTCGATCGGTGGCGCCGGCACCAGCATGGCCTGGGTGATGCCGGTCAGCACGGTGATGAAGGGCGGAATCGGCTGCCCCGGGTTGACCAGGGTCGCCAGCACCCCCAACTGCTCGCCACCGCGCACCTTGACCGCGCCGATCTCGGTGATGCCGCCGCCGTCCGGCGCGCCGCCGGTGGTCTCCAGGTCGACCACCACGAAGGTCGTCGCGTAGAGCGGCAGCGCCGGGTCCACCCCGCCCACCGCCGGGTCGAGACCGGCCAGTGACTCCTGGACGTACTCCGCCTGTGCCATCGGCGGCACGCTAGCGCCACGGTCCGACACTCCCGTCGCAGCCGTCCCATCCGTCACCATGGGGCTAGGATGAGAGATCGGCTCACTCACCGGGCGGTGGGCCCGGTCGCGGTGGGAGACTTGCCACATGCCCCTCACCGAGCCGTACGACGACCACCTCCCGCAGGAGGATCCGGTCGCGCTCGACGGGGCTGTCGGCAACCCGGACGACAACGTAGTCACCGGCACATCGGGCGCATCTGACCCGACGACGACGGGCGACGGCCCCGCTGCCGAGCCCGAGCCGACCCTGCCCGAGCCGGTCCGGCAGCGGATCGTGACGCTGACCGCGGCGGTGCTGCCCACCCTCCCCACCGACGAGGTCCCGGTGCCGTTGCGCCGGGTGGCCAAGTTCGCCCCCAACCGACGCGCCCGGCTCGGCGCGCCGGTCATCGCCGCCCAGCTCACCGCCGACCCGCTGTTCCGGCAGCGGGTCACCGCGCGGGTCCTGGCCGACGCCGGTGACCTCGGTGCGGCCGTGGTCGAGGGCACCGC
>NZ_JAKKFF010000450.1 GCF_022229015.1 Micromonospora foliorum | reverse complement strand
CACGGCAGCCGAGGTGGACCGGCTGCTCGCGGCGCTGGCCGAGCTGGGCTGACGCCCGGCCGGCGGTGGCCGGCGCTCAGCCGACCGGCGGGGCGGTGGGTGGCTTAGGCGTCTCGCCGGGCTCGGCGGGCTCACCGACCGGGCGCTCCTGCTCCCCGAAGGCGGTGCGGATCCACCGGTTCGCCTCCTCCTGCTCGATCCCGGAGGCGACCAGCAGGTCGCTCGCGGTGGTGCGGATCTGGGCGATCACCACACTGCCGGAGAAGCCGACCCCGGCGCCGTACGCCCGGCCGGCCTCGCTGACCGCCCGCAGCGACCGTTCCCGGGCCTTCTCCGGCTCCTCGCCGGCGGCGAACTCGTGCTTGAGCAGCCGGACCGACTCGGCGAGGTGGCCGACCGCGTCCGGCATCGGATCGGGCACCGGTTCCTCGTCCTCGACCAGCGTGACGGACCGGCGGATCAGCGTGCCGCTGTTGCGCATCGCCCGGTCGATCGGGTCGGCCGCCTCCGCGTAGTGGGTGAGTTCGTCGCGGCGGTGCCAGCGGGCCGGGGAGAGGGTGGCCGTCTCCTTCGCTCCCTCGATCGCCTCGCCCAACGTGGCCAGTTCCTCCTTGTTGTTGCGCAGTTTCTCCAGCGCGCTCTGGATGGCGGCGCGGTCCCGGTTGCGCAGCCCGTCGGCGGTGGCGTCGAGCTGGGCGGCGAGCAGGTCCAGGGCTGGTCGGGCGGCCCGGTTGATCACTCGGAGCGGGTTCAACGGCAGCAGCACCGCCGTGACCAGCAGCGCGATCCCACCGCCGAGGAACGCGTCGACGAAGCGGGGGATCTCCAGATTCTGGGTCGACGGGCTCAGCGTCACGATCAGCACCGCCGTGGCCGCCGCCTGGATGACGATGGCCACGCTCGCCCCGGCGAAGATGGTGAGCAGGATCGCCACCGTGACCACCAGGCCGAGCTGCCACGCCCCGGTGCCGAGCAGGTAGATCAGGAGGTCGCCGACGGCCACTCCGACCCCCACCCCGACGATCAACTCGATGGTCCGGCGGAACCGCTGGCCTACCGACGCGGCCAGGGTGCCGACCGCGGAGATCGGCGCGAAGACCGGTTGCGGGTTGCCGAGCACCTTGTGCGAGATCAGGTACGCGAGCCCGGCGGCCAGCCCGGCCTGCACGGCGAGTCCGCCGGCCATCCGGACCCGGTGCAGCCGGTCGTGCAGGGTGGCCCGGCCACGGTGGCGCAGCTGTTCGGTGGCCTCGGCGATCCGCGCGCCGTCGATGTCCACCAGCCCCTCACGCAACGGGGTACGTCGCACCATCGGAGCTCGCTTGTCCCGGGCCACGGCCATGGGCGCGACTACCCGTGGTGGGCCCGCTGAACCCTCCCTTCCCGCGCGTCGCGGACGGATGCGGCAGACTCGGGCGGTGGGTGAACTGCTGGACCGGTGGCGGGCGGCGGCCCGGGATGCCGGCGCGAGGTCCGATCCGGATACCACCCGGGCCGGGGAGAAGCTGCTCGCCCGGTGGCGGGAGCCGCACCGGCACTATCACACGCTGGCCCACCTGACGGCGGTGCTCGATGTGGTGGACCAGCACACCGACCTGGCCGCTCGGGCCGACGTGGTCCGGCTGGCGGCCTGGTTCCACGACGCGGTCTACGACCCCCGGGCGGCGGGCGACGCCAACGAACGCGACAGCGCCGCACTGGCCGAGAGCGTGCTCGCCGGTCTCGGGGTGCCGGCGCCCACGGTGGCCGAGGTGCGCCGGCTGGTGCTGCTCACCGCCGGGCACACGGTGGCACCGGACGACCGGGACGGCGCGCTGCTCTGCGATGCGGACCTGGCCGTGCTGGCCGCGCCGCCGGCCCGCTACGAGCGGTACGCGGCGGCGATCCGGCGGGAGTACGCCCACGTGCCGGAGCCGGCCTTCCGGGCCGGGCGGGCCGCCGTGTTGACCGGGCTGCTGGCGTTGCCGGCGCTGTTCCGACTGCCACCGCTGGCGAGCCGGTGGGAGGAGCCCGCCCGGGACAACGTGCGCCGCGAGCTGGCCACGCTCACCGGGGAGCCGGAGGACGCGGGCTGACCAGGTGCTTCGGCCGCCGCAGACCGGCGGCGCGGAGCAACCGGACCAGCTCCCGGCTCGGCACCACCTGGGCGCCGAGCCACACCGCCGCCGCGAACCGGTCGGCCGGAATGTCGTAGTGGTCCCGGTCGAAGCCACGCCGGGGCGCGCCGAGCGCCTCGGCGAAGGCGTGCAGCTCGGCGTACGAGACGTCACTGATCAGGTGCGACCAGAGCCGACCGCGCCACGGCCAGGCCGGCCGGTCCAGGTAGAGCATGGTGCCCAAGTTATCCCGCCCAGTCGATCATGTTGATGATCGCCGGTCGGCGACCTAGCCTCGGCTGCATGCCCCCCACCGCGCTCCTCGACGACCTGCGCGCCGCGCTCGGTGACGACGCCGTGCTCACCGACCCGGACCTGCTGCGTATGCACCAGCGGGACGAGGCCGACCTGTGCGCCGCAGGCGTTCCGCTGGTGGTGACCCGCCCGCGCGACACCGAGCAGGTGGTCGCCGTGGTCCGGGCCGCGGCGCGGCATGGCGTACCGGTGGTGCCGCAGGGCGCGCGGACCGGGCTGGCCGGCGCGGCGAACGCGGTGGACGGCGCGGTGGTCCTCAGCACCGTCGCGATGACCGAGATCCGGGAGATCGACCCGGTGAGCCGCATCGCGGTGGTCCAACCGGGGGTGGTCAACGCGGCGCTGGCCGGGGCGGTGGCCAAACAGGGCCTCTGGTACCCGCCGGACCCCGGCTCGTGGGAGTCGTCCACCATCGGCGGCAACGTGGCCACCAACGCCGGCGGCATGTGCTGCGTGAAGTACGGCGTGACCACCGAGTACGTGCTCGGCCTGGAGGTGGTGCTCGCCTCCGGCGAAGTGCTGCGCACCGGGCGGCGTACGGCCAAGGGGGTGGCCGGTTACGACCTGACCCGGCTGTTCGTCGGTTCGGAGGGCACTCTCGGCGTGATCACCGAGGTGACCGTGGCGCTGCGGCCCGCCCCGGCCGACTCGCTGACCCTGGTGGCGGTATTCCCCTCCACCGCCACGGCCGGCGCGGCGGTGGCCGAGATCGCGGCTCGCGGGCTCACCCCCAGCCTGCTGGAGTTGCTGGACCAGACTCACCTGCGGGCGATCGAGGCGTACCAGCCGATGGGGTTGCGGACCGACGCGCAGGCCCTGTTGCTGGCCGCCGCCGACACCGGCTCCCGGGCGGCGGACGACCTGGCCGTGCTGGCCGAGGTGTGCGAGGCCGTCGGCGCCGACGAGGTCTACGCGGCCACCGACGCGGTGGAGGCGGCGGCGCTGCTCCAGGCTCGCCGGCTGGCCCACCCGGCCATGGAGAAGTTCGCGGCGGACGCCTACCCGGGCGGCAACGGCGGTCTGGTGATCGACGACGTGGCGGTGCCGCGCGGCGCGCTCGCCGCGCTCCTGGACGGCGTCGCCCGGATCGCGGCCGAGTGCGAGGTGCCGATCGGCGTGGTGGGGCACGCCGGGGACGGCAACATGCACCCGAACATCGTGGTCGACCGGGCCGACCCGGCGAGCGTGCAGCGGGGCCGGCGGGCGTTCGACGAGATCATGCGGCTCGGCCTGGACCTGGGCGGCACGTGCACCGGCGAGCACGGGGTGGGGCTGCTCAAGCGGGACTGGCTGGCCCGGGAGATCGGGCCGGTCGGGGTCCGGGTGCATCAGGCGATCAAGTCGGCGCTCGACCCGGCCGGCCTGCTCAACCCGGGCAAGGTGCTCTGACGGGCTGCGGTCAGCCCTTGACCTCGGCCGGGGTCGCCTGGGTGAGCAGCAGCAGGATCTCCCCGGCGACTGGCGTGAGCTCCTCACCAGGGCAGTCCTGCGAGGTGATCAGCCCGGTCGCGGTGATGAGACTGGACGTCAGCGCGTCGATGCAGGTGGTCCGGTACCGCCGGGCCTGGTCGGTCTCGTCGGCCAGCGCCGGGTTGGCGAGCAGCACCTGGAGGCGTTCGGTCAGCTCCGGTGCGAGGGTGCCCCGGGAGGTCACGCCGTCGCCGGCGCAGTCGACGCACTGCCACGCGCCGTTCCGCTCGACGCTCAGGGTGCGCATCGGCCCGTCCTCGCCGAGCCGCTGGAGCAGGCTGACCTGACCGGCGGCGACAGTGGTGGGGATCTCCAGTTGCGATCCACCACCCGCCGTGCCTGCGGTCGGTTGCGCCACCGGCGTGTCCGGCTTGTCTCGGTCGAAGAGCGAGCACCCGGTCAGGGCACCGACGAGCGCGACGGCGACGAGGGGTACGAGGAGACGAGGGTGCGCGCGGGGTAGCACGCGCGGAAACCTACCCCACCGTAGGTAGCGTTCGAAACCACCATCCGGGCCGGTATCGATGGTTACCCATCGGTAACGTCGCAATTCGTCACCGAGCGGACGAGCGCAGCTCCGCCTGATCGTCGCCACCCCGGTCGGCCGCGTAACCCCGGACGTCCGGGGCGCCGAGCCGGGCCGCGTCCGCCGCCGCGTCGTCCGGCATCAACTGGGACTGCCGCTCCGCCTCCACCCGGGCGCGGTAGTGCTCGACCTCCCGTGCCCGGGTGGCCGCGTCCCAACCGAGCACCGCGCCCATCAACTCGGCGGTGTGCTCCGCCGACTCCAGCCCCCGGTGGCTGGTCTCGAACGAGATCCGGGTCCGCCGGGTCAGCACGTCCTCCAGGTGCAGCGCGCCCTCGGCCCGCGCCGCGTAGGCGACCTCCGCCGCCAGGTACTCCGGAGCACCGGCCAGCGGGGACGCCAGCAGCGGATCGGCGTCGACAAGCGCCAGCAGGTCCAGGGTGAGGGTGCCGTACCGCTCCAGCAGGTGCTCCACCACGCCGACCGGCACGCCGTGCCGGCGAGCCAGGTCGGCCCGGTCCCGCCACATCGCCGGGTAGCCGTCGGCGCCGAGCAGCGGCAGGTCGGCGGTGCGCGACGAGCGGGCGCCACCGAGCCGGCGAGCGGCCCGGTCGACCACGTCGGACGCCATCACCCGGTACGTCGTGTACTTGCCGCCGGCGACCAGCAGCAGCCCGAGCATCGGCTCGAAGACCGCGTGCTCCCGGGAGAGCTTCGAGGTCGAGTCCGCCTCGCCGGCCAGCAGCGGCCGCAGCCCGGCGTACACCCCCTCGATGTCGGCGGTGGTCAGCGGCCGGTCCAGCACGGTGTTGACCTGCTGGAGGAGATAGTCGATGTCGCGGGCCGAGGCGGCCGGGTGGGAGCGGTCCAGCCGCCAGTCGGTGTCCGTGGTGCCGATGATCCAGTGCCCGCCCCACGGGATGACGAAGAGCACCGAACTCGCCGTACGCAGGATGAGCCCCGTCTCGCCGGTGATTGCCGAGCGGGGCACCACCAGGTGCACACCCTTGGAGGCGCGCACCCGGACGCCGGGCCGCAGACCCACGTCGTTGAGCATCCGGGACATGTCGTCGCTCCACACCCCGGTGGCGGCGATGACGGTGCGGGCCTGCACCTCGAACTCCGCGTCCGGCGAACCCGACGGCGCCTCCAGGTCTCGGACGCACACGCCGGTCACCTCGCGCGCCTGCCGGATCAGCCCGACGGCGCGGGCACTGCTCACCACCGTTGCGCCGAGGCTGGCCGCGGTGCGGGCCAGGGTGACCACCAGCCGGGCGTCGTCGACCTGACCGTCGTAGTAGCGGATCGCCCCGGCCAGCGCGTCGGCCCGCAGACTCGGGAAGATCCGCCGGGCGCCCTCCCGGGTCAGGTGCCGGTGCAGGGGCATACCCCGGCCGCCGCCGAAGACCCCGGCGAAGGCGTCGTAGGCGGCCACCCCGGCGCCGTAGTACGAGCGGCGGAAGATCCGGGCCGGCAGGTCCCGCAGGCCCCGCCCGGGCGGCAGCGGCACCATGATCGGCACCGGGCGTACCAGGTGCGGCGCGAGCCGGGTGGCCAGCAGGCCGCGCTCGGTGAGCGCCTCGTGGACGAGGTGGAACTCCAACTGCTCCAGGTAGCGCAGGCCACCGTGGATGAGTTTGCTGGACCGGCTGGAGGTGCCGGCGGCAAGGTCACGCGCCTCGACCAGCGCCACCTTCAGGCCCCGGGACGCCGCGTCCAGGGCGGCCCCGGCACCGGTCACCCCGCCTCCGATGACCAGCACGTCGAAGCGCTCGGCACGCAGTCGACGCAGGTCGGACGCACGGCGGACCGGTGAGAGCTGACCGGCGACGGATCGGGAGACATTGGGGTCGCGCACCCGTCCACCGTAACCGCCGTGCCACCGGGTCGACATTCGCCGCCCGCCCCGCACTGCGCCACCTGCCTGGGGCGGCTGACGGAAACTGTCCAAGATCTGCACGGTTCTTCGAAGTCCCGGAACGCGACGGTCGGGTCGAAACCTCTCGTCGTAGTCGTAAGGTTCTCGGATGCAAGGTCAACCCGCGCAACCCGGTTTCAGCGACCGCAGTTCCCCGTGGCCGGTGGTCGCGGCCGTGCTGGTCGGCTGCTGGACGGTTGCGGTCACCGTGGGCACCCAGACCGGTGGTTGGCTCACCGACCAGGTGCTGCTGGGCTTCGGACGGGACCGGCTCGGCTGGCTCTGGCCGGTGCTCGGCCTGGCCACCGTCGTGCTGGCCGGCACGCCCGCCCTGCTGCTGGCCGTCCTGCCCCGGTCGGCCGCGGTCCGGGCCACCGGGCGGGCCTGGTTGATCGGGGCACTCGCGCTCGGCGTGCTCACACTGCTGCGGGTCGTGCCGCCGGTGCACCACGAGGCGTACCTCGCCGCGCTGGCCGGCGCCACGTTGCTCAGCGCACTCGCCGTGCGCTGGTCGGCGCGCCGGTGGGCGTACCCCGGGCTGGTTGGCTCGGTCGGCGGCCCGGCACCCACCGGAAACGGCGACGCCACACGGCCCCAGGCCGCCAGAGACGGCGACACCACACCGCCCGAAGCCGCCGAGAACGGCGACACCACACGGCCCCAGGCCGCCGAAGACGGCGACACCACACGGCCCGAAGCCACCGGGAGCCCGAAGCCGGTCGGACCCCAGCGACGCCCGGGGCGGCTCGGTCCGGTGCCGCTGCTCGCGGTCGCCGCCGGGTTGGCGCTGCTG
>NZ_JAKKFF010000045.1 GCF_022229015.1 Micromonospora foliorum | reverse complement strand
TGCGGTGGCCTGAGGTGGGTCGCCACGAGGAGGCGCTGGCCCGAACTGAGCAGGCTGTGACCATTCGACGGCGGTTAGCCGAGACGAACCCCACCGCTCACCTGCCCGACCTGGCCAACTCGCTGAACAACCTCGGTGGTGGTTTGTGTGAGGTGGGTCGCCACGACGAGGCGCTGGCCCCAACTGAGCAGGCCGTGACCATTCGACGGCGGTTAGCCGGGACGAACCCCACCGCTCACCTGCCCGACCTCGCCGACTCGTTGCATGCTCACGCGTGGGTGTGCCTGAAGGTCAACGACAATCTCGCGGCAGCGTTTGACTCAGTCAATGAGGCGATCCGTCTCTACGAGTCGTTGGCCGAACGGCTGCCACGCATATCCTCGGACCGACTGTTCGCGGCGCATCAGACTCTCGCCGGTGTGCGTGAAGCGCTGGGCCGCGTCCGCGGAGCAGCCGATCTGCGCCATCTCGATCAGGATGCGGACGAGCGGCAGGACTGATTCGCCTGGCGACCCTCAGGAAGGGTTCCTGCCGTGAAGGCCACCGGTGGCTTATCGCCGGGCACGGCACATGTGCACGGGTCTGGGACGCGAAGTACTCGGCACCCGGCGACGGTCAACCCAGCCCGGCGATGGAGTCGACCGAGAAGGCCCGAGGCATCATGCGTTCGCCGAGCGATGACGTCGAGGACGGTCTCCAGGCGCACACCGCTAGATGCGATCGGGGAAACCGCCTCTACCTGAGGACTGATCTTCACCGGTGCCATACCGCGCAACCATGGTTCGGACGGCTTCTTCCACAACCGCGGTCGTGCGGGCAGGGGTCACCGTCCAGTCCGGGAGCAAGAGGCTCGGCCAGAACAGGTAGTTCGAAATCATCCCGAGGAACTGCGTAGCGGCCATCTCCGGGTCAGCGATGTCTGCGGCTCCCGCGTCGCGCTCGGCCAGGAGGTAGATCCGGACGGACTCGAAGTACGGCAGTTTGCCGTGTGAGAAATGCGCCTTGGCCAGTTCGGGAAAGCGTGGCAGTTCGGCGATGACGATGCGGAACAGGTCGGTCATCTCCGGCTGGCTCAACAGCGTCGCGTAGCGCCGTCCCAGAACCGTCAGGCCGGCGGTCAGGTCACCGGCGGGCGGCACGTCGGCGACGTCGTTCTCGGTCCACGAGTCGATGACGATGGCGTCGAACAGTGCTGCCTTTGTCGGAAACTGCTTGAACAGCGTTGCTTTCGACACGCCGGCACTGTCGGCAACACGCGCCAGTGATGCCCGGTCGTAGCCCAACTCAAGGAAAAGCTCAGTAGCGGCCTGCACGATGAGCGCGCGCTTCTCCTCCGCCACGCGCTGGTGATAGGCCGACGGCGCTGGGGTCATGCGCCCATCATAGCGAGGTGAGTGGGTTGACTCACCACCCACGGGAGCGTAGCTTCGGCGTGGTGAGTCGCTCGACTCACCACCCGGTCTCGGGTTGTCGTCCCTCGTACGTACTCGGAGGATCTGGATGTCCCGCTTCGCCAATCAGACCGTTCTCGTGACCGGCGGCACCGGTGGGCAGGGGGCCAGCCACGTTCGGGCCCTGCATGCCGAAGGCGCCAACGTCGTCATCGGTGACATCAATGTCGAGCGTGGTGCTGGCCTCGCCGCCGAGTTGGGAGATGGGACGCGTTTCGTCTACCTCGACGTGTCCCAGGAGGAGTCGTGGGCCGCCGCCGTCGCGGAGACCGAGAAGGCCTTCGGTGCGCTCACGACCCTGGTCAACAACGCCGGGGTGCAGCACCCGCCGGCCCTCATCGAGTCCACCAACCGGGCTACCTGGGCTCGCATCCTCGACATCAATCTCACCGGCACTTTCCTCGGCATCAAGGCAGCCACCCCGGCGCTGCGGCGCGCGGGCGGAGGAGCGATCATCAACATCGCCTCCACCATGGGCATCGGCGGTACTGCCTTCTACGCGCCCTATGTCGCCAGCAAGTGGGCGGTTCGAGGGCTCACTCGGACCGCTGCCCTTGAGTTGGGCCGCGACAACATCCGCGTCAATGCAATCCACCCCGGCGTTGTCGCCACTCCGTTCATCACCGAGCCGGCGGCCGGCAGCGACGCCGCGATCGCCGACTTCTACTCGCCCGAGCCGTTCGCCGTCCCGCGACTCGGGCAGCCCGCCGACATCACTGCGCTGCTGTTGTTCCTCACATCACCGCACGCGGCCTTCATCACCGGCGCCGAGTACGTCATCGACGGGGGACTGCTCCTCGGCCCCGCACTGCAGAAGGAAGCCGCCTGAACCCCGCAGACCAGGGCCGCCTCGGCTCGGCCGCGGGAGCGGCCCACCGGGGCCATCGACCTCTACGAGCGGCTCGGCGATGTGGAGGGCAGGCCGCCGCGCCCAAATACCTGGCGGTCGTACGCCTCTTCCAGGGCGACGCGACAGTCGCCCGTCAGGTCGCGGTAAGCGGTTTGCGGGCCCTGCTCTGGCCGGCGCGCGGGCGACGCAGGCGCTGGAGTTGGCCCGCGAGGCCGGGTACCGGGGTTCGAGGGGATGACGCTCGGCGTCCAGGCAGCAATCGCCGCCCGGGCCGACGACCGGGCGGGCGCAGCGCGGCTGGCCCTGGAATCCGCCGACATCCTGCGCGAGCGCGGGTTCGACCTGGCCCTGGCACACAGCCTGATCGTCCACTGCGAAGCGACCGGGGACGCCAGCAACGGTGAAGAGATCAAGGCCCTCCTGGCCGAAGCCGCGGACAGTCTCGTTCCAGCGCTTTTCGCAGGAGTCAGTACCCCTCAACTTCCGATAAGCGAGACGGTGCAGGGCGGCAAGAATCTGCTCTTCTCGGCGAGGGTGGTGCGGGGGTCGGTCGATCGGTCGCGGACCGCCACAAGATTTGCAGGCAGGAAGGCACCGCCGATGGGCTCGGCAGGGCCGCGTTGCGTTCTGGGTCATCAGCCGTTCGGATGACTGAAGGCGATGATCGGCTATTTCCATGTGCGATGGACACCCTGCGACGCTTAGGAAGGAGGCATGACCAACGAGCGGACCGTTCCCCTGCTGCCGTGCGCGTCCATTGACGACATCGAAACGTTCTACGGAGTTCTCGGTTTCCGCACCACGTACAAGCAACGCAAGCCCAACGCGTGTGTGGGGGTGCAGCGAGAAGACCTGCATCTGCAGTTCTTCGAGATCGCCGGATTTGACCCGGAGCAGTCCTACGGCTCCTGCCTGGTGATCACCGCGGACATCGAGGGACTGCATCGGGCATTCGCAGCCGGTATGCGCGCCGCGTACGGCAAGGTACTGGTGTCCGGAACGCCGCGGATGACCCGGCCCAGGGCGCGGAAGAACGCCGACGGGTTGGGCGGATTCAGCGTCATCGACCCGGGCGGCAACTGGATCCGCGTCTTCCGGGACGCCGCCACCGCCCCCATGCCGGCCACCACGCCTGCCGGGCGACTGGCCAAGGCCCTGGCGAATGCTGTCGTGCAGGCCGATTCCAGGGGAAGCGTCGGACAGGCCGTTCGGATCCTCGACAGCGCGTTGGCCCGGCCGCAAGCCGACGACGACCCGGTCGAGCAGGTAGAGGTCCTGGTCTACCGCGCCGAACTCGCGATGGTGCTGCATGACCCAAAGACTGCGGCCGAGATGCTGGCCCACGCCCAATCCGTCACGCTCACGCAAGACGAATCCCAAAGGGCGGCACCCGCGTTCGACAACGCCGCCGAACTAGGGCGCGTTTCGTAAGTGGGTGTTGGCCGGGTGAGGTCACGGCGTGGCGGTGATCGATAACTGAAGAGGTCTCCGGTAAGTGGGTTAGCGACCAAGCAAACCTGAATACCGGAGACCTCGTGGCCAGCCTAGCGGCGGCGGCGCGGCATGACCTGAGCGACATCCAGTGGCAGCATCTGCACCCGTTGCTGCCTGCGGAATCCTCGCGGGGAAGACCGTGCACGTGGACCAAACGACAGATCATCGGCGGCATACGGTGGCGGGCACGCACCGGTGCCCCATGGCGTGACGTGCCCGCGAACTACGCCCCATGGCAAACGCTGTATCGATGGTTCCGCCGCTGGCAGCGTGATGGCACCTGGGCCCGCGTCCTGGCCGGGCTGCAAGCCGCCGCAGATACGGCCGGGCGCATCGACTGGAGCGTCAGCGTCGACTCCACGATCAGCCGCGCCCATCAACACGCCGCCGGCGCCCGTCGTAACGGCGACCGGCAGAAAGAACCACCCGGCGGAGTCCATGCCGAGCCCGCCGATCACGCGCTGGGCCGTTCGCGGGGCGGCTGGACCACCAAGACCCATCTCGCCTGCGAACAGGGCCGCAAGGTCCTGGCCACCGTCGTCACGGCCGGGCACCGCGGTGACAGCCCGCAATTCAGCACGGTCCTCGACCGCATCCGAGTCACCCGGTCCGGACCCGGCCGGCCCCGGACCCGCCCACAGCAGGTCCTCGCGGACCGGGCCTACACGTCCAAGGCCAACCGCGCCTACCTGCGCCGACGAGGAATCAAGGCCTGCATCCCAAGCAAGATTGACCAAGACGCCCACCGCCTCGCGAAAGGCTCCCGCGGCGGCCGACCAGCCGCCTTCAGCCCTGAGACCTACCGCCGACGCCACGCCGTGGAGTGCGGCATCAACCAGCTCAAGCAACACCGCGCCATGGCCACCCGCTACGACAAACTGGCCGTGCGCTACGAAGCCACCCTGACCATCGCCGCCATCAACCAGTACCTCCGCGCCTTATGAAACACGCGCTAACAGCAGCACTACGGTGACCCACCACAGGATCGCCTCCCCCCATCTCGGCTACTTGTTTCATTGACCTGCGACCGTAGCCCGGCCAGGCTTCGGTCGAGGCGCCCGGACTGTCGCTCTCATTTCGGCTGCCCACGCTGGTCGTGTGGCTCTCATTTGGCCTCCGCGGCCCGGGCGTCGCCCGAGGGCGGGGTGAGGCGCGGGCTCCTATAGTCCCTTCCGTGGACGCCATCACCGAGGAGTTGAGAGCCGCACGACGTCCTCGCCGAGCTCTACGCCGAACGCCTCGCTGACGCTCTGGATCGCATGCCCGCGGAGCGGGCCGTCCTCGACCTGTTCTGCGACCTGACGCTTGCCGCAGACTTGAGCATCAACGTCGGCGACGTCGACTGCGGGACGGGACGCCTCGCGCCCTACCTGCGGGTGGCGCAGTGCGTCATTGCGCTTTCGCCACGCCGGCTAACGACGCAACTCAACCCGGCCAGCGGCAATTGGTCGCAGCCAGCCGGCGCCGCAGACGCTTGACTGGACGTCACAGCCCTTCCAACACCAAACTGCGTAGCTCTGTCGCAGCAAACCTCACGCCCTCATCCTCATCACAAGACAGCCGCTCCACCACCCCCCTGAGGCTCGCGGCTTTCTCGGGGTCCATGCTCGCGACATACATCGCGCCAATCAAGCAGCTGTTGAGATGATCTATATAGTTCGTCGCACTCGAATCCTCGGCGGCTGCCCCCCATGCGCGCGCAAACATGCGCCATGAAAGGAGATCACCTCGAGCCAATAGCGCCTCAGCCGTGGCAGTGGTGACAGCGGTATCCTTCGCATCCAGCAGCAATCGTAGGATGACGGCATCGACAGCCGGTTCGCCGAGCCACCAGTCCCTGGCCAGCCTTGCTGCGTTCTTGCCAGCTCTGCGACTCTGCCAGCAGGAGGAGTTCCTCTAGTTCAGCCACAGTCCATCACTTCCGCGCTTATAGGCAAGGCTGTCAGCCCTCTTTGCAATCACTTACGATCACGCGATGACGGACGTTGCGCTCGGCTTCGGTCACAAACTCCAGTGGCTCGCTGTGCGCGACCGGGGCGCCGACGCCGTCGCTGCCGCACTGAACCTTAGCCGTCCCACTCCAGCCAACTGGCGCGATGCGGTCGCCGCTGCCTATGACGACCACGGCAACTGGCTTCTTACACCGCCGCTCGACCGGTGGACGCTCGCCGCTTCGAGAGACGTTCCCGCACCCGAAGACGACCGATTCGCCGCTTGGCTGGCGGCGCTCAGCCGACAACTCGGTGAGGTGCAGTACTTCGGAACTCATCGCGTCGTCGACTACCACGGGTGGGGGCGCGCCAGCGGCGGCGTTGTGGAGCGAGCATTCGCCTACCTCGGCGAACGCGGCGAGGCGCTGATCGACGTAGGCGAGCGCACGATCGAAGAGCACGCGCTCGGGGTCGGGGCCGCCTACGACGAGGACGAACCTTGGGACGACGATGACGAAGCATCGCCGTGGCCGGATGAGGACACGGTACTTACGCTCGCAGGCCATTGGAGCATCGACCCACGGAAGCTAGAAAGCGCCCTGGTCCCCGGGCATCCGTGGATCGCAGGTGATGCTCGGTGCCGAGCGAGTATTTTTCAGGCGTGACCGAGTACGCCGCTCTGCTGCACGCCTACGGCCTCGCCGTGGACACCCCCGGCCATCTGGCGGCGCTCGCCGGCGATGACCCGGCGGCTCGCGCGAGGGCGATCGAGCATCTGTGGTCGGCAATCATCCATCAGGGAACGCCGTGGATCGCGACCCCGCCGGTCGCCCTCGATGTGGCCGCGCTGCTCGCCGACCCGGGGGTGACCGACCCCGGCCTGCGTACCGAATTACTCACCTTCCTGGCCGCGGTGGCCGAGGCGGGCAGCGTCACGGGCAGGGACCTGCCCGTGCCGGACTTCGACGTGGACGCCGCTCTGGCCCAGGCGCTCGGCGATGGCGACGAGGAGGGGATCTGGGAGGACGGGCGGCTGCAGGGAGCCCTCTACGCCCGGGCGGTGCTCGGCTGCCGGCAGATCGTGCCGGCGTTGCTGGCCACGGCCACCGCGGCGTTGTCCGATCCGTCCCCGCAGGTCCAGGCCGCTGCCGCGCACGCGATCGGCGCCTGCGGTGGGGTGACGCCGCTCCCCTGAAAGAGTTGACCCGGGCGGCCGGGCCGGACGAGCGGGCCGCGATGGTCCTGGCCGTCGCCGACCGCGGCGACGCGCCTCGCCGCCATCTGCAAGATCCTCACCCGGCGGTACGTGCCTGCGCCGCTTCCGCTCCCGCGCTGGCTGCCTCCCAGCTGGCCTGGTCGACGGCAGAGGCACCGACTGTGCAGGCATATCAGGCTCGCTGATGGACAGTTGCTGCCGGATGATGTGCGGGTGGACAGGCCAAGCGGTGAGGCGCAGTCGAGTGGCGTGGGTTGGTTCTCCGTGCGGTGTGTCTTCCGCGTCGGACCCGATCCGAGGGATCAGTCGTATGAGGAAAGGCTGACGCTGTGGCGAGCGGAAAGTTTCGACCAGGCGATAACGCTGGCAGAGGCCGAGGCACTCGGGTACGCGGCTGAACAGACGGATACCACCTTCGCGGGACTCGCTCAGGCGTACCGGATGTTCGACGCCCCGGAACATGGAGCGGAAATCTTCTCACTAATCAGGGATAGCGAGCTAACCCGGCAGGCGTACCTGACGGCGTACTTCGATACCGGCCAGGAGAGACAAGGAGACGTCCGCGCGGTATCCGACGAGAGGTGCCACCCCTGAGCAGGGTTGCCGCTCATTCCGCACGCCCGATCTGCGGCAAGCGCGCCCACCACAGGCACGGCTTCAGCCCAACATGCCGCGCTGCGCTTGTTGGGGGGCAGCGAAAGCTTCGTACTGAACCTGGTAATGACGGCTCCGGCCGCGAGGACCGGGGGCCACAGCAGTCCCCGGTTGTTGTGCTGTGCCAGCACCGTCACCATTCACGGCCCGTCATACCGCTGGGCGTCACCCGCGATCAGCAATCCGTTCACCGCAGATCAGCCATTTCGCGGTGGTCCAGCGCCGGTCGGTCCTGCCCCCTGTTGCGTTGTGAGGCGAGCAGCGCGGCCGCCACGATGATCTGTACCGCCAGGACGAGCGCCTGGGCGGCGGGTGCCTTGACGGTGAGCAGCGCGATGGTGGTGTTCACGCCGAAGTGGACCGCGACCGATGCCGCGACCCCGGCGAGTTCGTAGGCGTAGCCGGTGAGCAGTGCCATCGGGAAGACGCTGAGCGTGAACAACAGGCCACTCCAGCTGACCAGGCCGAATTCGGACTGAAGCGTCCCGTTGATGAAGAACAGCGGCAGGTGCCACACCGCCCAGGCGGCGCCCAGCAGCAGACCGGCGTGCAGGCGGCTCATCGACGCGCGCAGGCGTGGGTAGGCCGTGCCACGCCAACCGGGCTCCTCGGCCAACGGACCGCCGATCAGCATGCTGATCAGGAACGGTACGGTTCCGCCCGCCGTCGCGATCAACTCGCGCCCTTCGGTCAGGCTCAGTGCGGGGCCGCCCAGGAACTCCGCGAGCAGTACGGCTGCCAGCACGGTCCCCGATGCCAGGGCCAGCATGGGCAGCGCCCAGAACAGCCGTGGGCGCAGCCGAAGTCGCACCGTATGGGCGGGGATGGGTTGACGACGGCGATGACGCCGTATCCGGACGGCGATCGCGCCGATCGCCGGGCCGAATCCACCGAGAAGGTACGGGACGAGGGTGGGGGACGTCATCGCCGGTTCATCGAGTGTGATCGCGAAGAGCCAGAAGGCGAAGGCCCATGCAAAGGTGACGATCCAGAAGGTGGTGAGGCCGTCGTGTTGGCGAGCAGAGGTTGCGGTGGTCACGCCATTTCCCTTCGCGGGGTTAGGAACAGGGGTTGTGGGGGGTGGCTCTGTGTGGGGGTGAGCCATCGGTTACCCGGCACGAACCGTGTCGGGCGTCTCGTGTAGTCGGTGGGCGAGCCAGCCGGCCACCTGCGCGAGCAGGTCGGGGTCGACCGGCTGGCGAAGCAGCCGCCGGTAGGAGCGCACCGACGGACGGCCGAAGTCACGACGCAGCACATGGGTGAGGTCGGGAATCCGGTGGACCGTGATGTCGCCGGACACCAGCCGGCGGATCTCCTCCAGGTCCGCCGGGTCGACCTGGATGTCCTTGCCGCCAGTGATGGCCAGGACGGGAGCCTTGATGTTCGCCAGGTCGGAGCGCGGGTCGTGGTCGAGCAGCTCCCGCAGCCACCGGGCGTTGGTTGGCCTCCCGAGGATGCGCACCACGTCCGTGCTGGTCGTCTTGATTCGGGCGAGGTGCCGGTTGGCCAGGGACCGCAGGATCGGTAGCAGCGGTCGTACGGGAGCGGGGAGGTCGCGGGCGATCATTGCGGCCTGCCAGCGCAGGGCGTCCTCCCCGGGGCGGGCGAACCCGGCCAGCAGCACCACCGCCGCCACCTCCGGGCGCGCACCAAGGGACATGGCGTGAACGGCACCCTCGCTGTGCCCGAGCACGCCAACGGCGTCCGCCCGGATATCGGGTCGCCCAGCGAGGGCGCGTAGCGCGGCGGCGGCGTCGTGCCGACCGGCGGCGAATCCGGTCGCGTACCAGTCGCCGCCCGTGGCGCCGACACCGCGCCGGTCGTAACGCAACGTGGCGATCCCGGCGTTTGCCAGCTTCTCGGCCAGCGCTGGTCCAAGGTCCATCCGGAGGCGCGCGGTGTTGGAGTCGCGATCCAGTCGCCCGGAGCCGTGCAGTAGCAGGACGGCCGGGTGCGGTCCAGGGCCGTTGGGCAGGGTCAGCGTGCCGACCAGGGGAAGTCCGTCATCTGCCATAGCCGTCACATCGACATCCCGCACTGCGCCACCTCCGATTATTCTCAGTGCCCGCGAACATTATCAGAACTGGGAACATTATCGTATGTGGGAAGATGGGTCCATGGCAACCGCAGACCTTCTCCTGCACCCCGTCCGGATGCGCATCCTGCAAACGCTGTTCGACACCGACCCGCTGACCACCACACAGCTCCGCGATCGCCTACCCGACATCCCCCCAGCGACGATGTACCGGCACATCGCCGTATTGGCCGAGGCGGGCGTGCTGGAGGTGGTCGACGAGCGGCGAGTACGCGGCACTGTGGAGCGCAGCTACCGGGTACGCCAGGACCAGGGCACGATCAGCCCCGCCGCCCGGGCCGCCATGACGCGCGACGATCACCGACGCGCCTACACCACGTTCGCGGCGTCACTGCTGGGCGACTTCGACCGCTACCTTGCCCACGAACACGCCGACCCCCACCGCGACGGCGTGGTCTACCGACAGGCCGCCGTCTGGCTCACCGACGAAGAGTTCGCCACGATGGTCGCCGAGATCGAACACGCCGTCGTCAGTCGGACCGGCAACACCCGCGACGGCCGGACCCGCCGCGTCGTCAGCCTCGTCGTCGTACCGGACACGCCATCGACGCCACCTGGATCGGCCACAGCCAACCGGCCCCCGACCGAGTAACGGGGCGTCGCTCGGCCAGGCCGGATCACCGGCCAACAGGCTGCGGCACAAACCGGGGACCAGCCGGTCGCGGTTCTTGGCGGCCTCGGCGGCCTTGCCGCGAGACGTCGGCGTCGTGGGTCGCTGCGTTTGTTCAGTACACCCTATTGCTCCCAGCCTGCTCCCCCGGTCCTGGGTCTGCACCGGAGCACCCTCGGATCGTCGGCTATCCACCAACGCCCGCACGAATGCCTCCGCGGGCTTGGCGACGAACCCTCAGCCCGCGTCGACGATTCCACCGCAGGTGCGAAGTGACGGACCGCCGCGGTGAGGACAGCGGCGTGGGTACGGTGCTCTCCTGAAAAAACCGGAACACCCGATCGGTCAAAAACGGCCGGAAGTCGCGTAATCCTTGGCACGAGCGGTGCTGGCCGTCTGCTCCAGCATTTTATGCGGCGGTACGCGTAAGAGCCGGCGAATCGCCAGGTGAAGTGCTGGACGGACCCTGTCCTCCACCTTCGCGCTGATCAGCCAGGAAGCGCCGCACATCGCGGCGGTCACTAGCGGCAGCGCCAGCCAGGGATGGACTGCCGGGACCAAGGCGTTGATGGCAGCAACACCGAGAGTGAAGTGGATCAGATAGAGCGGGTATGTCATCGCGCCGAGTTCGGACAGACCTGGCCACCGCATCCAGCGCAACCCACCCGTCGCTGCGAGGATCATAACGACGAAGATCGCCAGGATGACCAGGGCAGTCACGACAAGGGTCGGCGCCAGCCCGTCGGCAACCAGCTCGGCGATCCGACTGTCCGCCTCTTTTACGGCGTTCGCGTAGCAGGCCGTAAGCAGGAGGCCCAGTCGCGCAGTGAAGCCGAAGCGGTGCACCATGTATAGAGCCATGCCAGCGATGAAGTAGTGGCTGAACTGGGGCTGGATAATTAGCGCCAACGCGGCATGGGCGGCCGGCGGAACAGGAGAAGCCTCCAGGGCCACGCTGGTGGTGAGCCAGCCCCACAGCAGCCAGTGGGTACGACGCTCGGTGATCCCCAACAGCGAGAAGACGAACAGGATGAGGTAGAACCGCCACTCGGACCACAATGTCCAGTACACGCTTTCGACGTACTCAATGTTGGCGAGCTGGGGAAACATTGACAAGTTCGCCACGTACTGCGCTGCGGTGACGTCGTTCCGGCCCCGAGGTCCCGCAATGGCGACCATCGCCGCCGTGAGAGTGACGGCCACCCAGAAGGCGGGATACAGCCGTGAGATCCGCGACGCTACGAACTCGCGCGTGGTGCGTCCCCACACGCTCATGAGCACGACCATGCCGCTGATGAGGAAGAACAGTTCGACGCCAAGGTAGCCGTACTGAGTGACCGCGCCGAGCGACGGCGCGAAGTCATATTCGATCTGGCCCTGGCTGTAGGTGTAGTGGAGAAGGACGATCATCAGGGCGGCGGCGAACCGGAGTAGATCCACCTCGTATAGGCGGTGCTGCTCTCGCACTGGCCTCGCAGCCAACGTCATGTGTGCGATCCAGGGCGCACGGACCGCGTACCGATCGCCGCCGCCGTGACCCGGACGGGCCCCACGACGAGCTTCAGGTCGATGTCGTTGAGGTTGGCGCCAGACTGTCGTGGATGGACGTTGGTCCGATCGAGACGTCCGGTGTCGAAGCTGGACGATCTTCTTTTGAGCCCGTGCACCGTGTTGCCCATGTCGAGCAGGAGTTCTGACAGGTAGCTGTCATCCTGCCCGGCGACCCTGGAAATAGATGCTACTCGCGACATGCGTCCCTCTCGAGGTGGCGACCCTGAGGCGCGACCTACACGCGGTGGTCCGAAAATCCGGCGCACCTGCAACGAACCGGAATGATGCGTCAGTTCCTTATACCGGATTCGCGGCGCAACTCCATCGCTTTCACAATTCCCGCAAGCTGCTTCCCGAAAAACTCAAGAAATCGTCACTGAATATGTCTCATTGGTTGGCCCACACGGCCCGTCCGGAGAAGCACCTCCGCGGTCGTCACGGTAACGAACGTGTCGTTGACATCAAGGACGAGTTGCACCAACGACTCCATCGATTCCGTCGCCTCAGCGAAGCTCGCCAAGGAGCGACCCGCGTCGGCTCGGTCCTGGTAGTCGTCGCTGGCGGCAAGCTTGATCAGCGCAGTGACTACCAGAGGCCTTCGCGCTCGGCGCTGGCCCAGAAGACCCGAGAGTTGATGGCGGCGAGGTACTCGGCCGGCGAGGAGTCCGGGTCGATCTTTTCCGCGACGAATTTCACTGGCTTCTGATCGCGGATCTCGGCCGGCGGCAGGCCAGACGCGCGCAGAACGCAGGACCGCTTCCGAGGTGCACTCAGGAGGCGCTCACGCTCGCCGACGTCGATGCCGAACAAATCAATCAGTTGGCGCGTGGACAGCAGGCCGTGCCGTCGCACCAGAAGGCCGAGCGACCGCCGACATCCCCCATCACTTGGTTGGCGGGTGGCCGGCAGCGCTGGCGGTACTCGGCGCTACGCCTACCCCTGCCGAGACAACAGCTACCCGTATCAACCGGATCGCGGCATGTGCGGACGCTGTCAGTGCGGTCAGCGGTTGTCGGCGTAGTAGGAATGCACGGCGGGTTGTCCGGTGTAGTTGGCACCAGCGCGATCGTCGGCACCGAGGTAGCTGTACGGGAGGCGGGCGTCGCGGCGGCCGGTGCAGCTGATCCGGCGGCGACGGGAGTCGTAGGAGAACCCGGCAGCGCGGAGTTGGGCGGTGAGGCGCTGCCCAGCGGGTCGCCCATCAGGAAGCCGAATGCTGGACAGATCCAGGTCGGCCACGAGCCGGCCGGTGGGAGTCAGCCAGCCGGCCGCCCGTGTCAGGACGGCGAGTTTGTCTCCGACGTAGTGCAGTCCGTGCAGACAGGTGATCAAGTTGAACGTCCGCGTTGGTGCCCAGTTGGCCACGGAGGCGCAGATCAACTCCAGGTTCAGCGGTGGTGCCGGCACGGGATCAAAGGCGTCAACCAGGTCCACGCCGACGAGGACCGTCCGCTCGGACAACCCTGCCAGCCGCAGCTCCTCGGCAGCTTGGATCAGCGCTCGACCAGTGCCGCAGCACAGATCCAACCAGCCAGCGGCTGCCACAGACTCGGCCCGGCCGGCGCCAACAGGGATGGCGGTGAGAACGTCAAGAGGGCTGAACCCCAACTCCCGGGTGTAGCTGTTGACCCCGGACAGCTGCCGCTCACGGTTCATGGCGCAGTTCGCCACCACCGCGGACCGCTCCAAGGCGTCGCTGCCAAGCAACTCGAGACTGGCGCGTTCGTCAACCACACCAACATCATCCCAGGAACAGCTCTTCAGGCCGGACCCTCGGTCAGCGGCATGAAGTGCGTTGTGTCCTGAGTGTGGGTGGTTGGCGTAAGCGCGCCTGCGATGATCGTCGGGTTGGCGCGGGAGGTCGGTCAAGGCATCGAGCTCGCCGGCCAGAGCGATCCGCCTCAGCTGGGCCTGGCCGTCATCGGTCTCGGCAGTGGTCACAGGTCGGCATGAGGCCAGCGCCGGCCTGCTGCTGCTAGAACCGTGCGGGTCGCCAGGACGGCCCCGCGATCTTCGGCGGTTTGGTGAGCGTGGGGATGATGGCGTGCCAGCTGGCGCGCCAGGCGCTGGGAGGAAGTGCCAAGGTGGAACACACCTCGCCCGCCAATTCCTCGGGGCTGCGGCCACGCCACGGGGTGTCGACGAAGATCTGGTAGTCACCGTCGAGCTGAAGGGCAACCCGGAACAACTCCTGATCGCGGTAGTCGTTGGCGGCCCAACTGGGCCTGAGGCCGTAGGAGAGCAACCGTTCGCGGTCCACGTCCGTCAGGACACGTCGTCCGGCCGCACGCTCGGACGTCTCCCACGAATGATCCGCGGCCATCCGTGCGACTTCCACGTCGTACTCCGCAGCTACGAACGACACGCCCCGCGTCATGGGCACCTCGAGCGACCAGTCCCAGTGCACCAGATCGCCATCCCGCGCGATGGTGACGTCTGTGGATCCACAGCCGTACACACCGCACTCGCATCGGGCGATCGCAACGGTGCACGGCTGGGAGGCGGCCACGAGACGATTGGTCGGAACAAGGATGTCGTACGGGTCCATCCCGAGACCCGCTCCGGCAGAGGTCATCTCCGTACCGTTGACGTAGACCTGCACCTGGAATCCGCCACCTGCGTCGCCGGGCAGCGGCGAGACCTCCAGACGGAGAGAGTCGGCTCCTGGCCGGCGGGCGACTCCTCCACCTGCTGCAAGGGCGAAGCCTGAAGGAACAGTACCCGGATGGGGAACCCCTAGTTCCCCAAGTGACTTGCCCACGAGTTCGCCGATATCCCAGGACGAGTCATGTACCGAAGCACCGGCGAGCTCACGCAACGTCGGCGAGTCCAGCCCGTCGATCAGCGCCTGACAAGCGGCATGGATCAGGTCGGCCAAGCCGTACCCGGTGTCGGTGTTCCAATGCGCCACAGCGTCGTACAGGCGTTGCTCCGCGGACCCGTTGCCCTCCTCTGTCACACCAACCATCATCCACAGCCCTTACGAGGACCGCACCACCGTTTCGCTCCGCCTCTGGTCAGCCGCACATCGGCGAGTCGACCGCGCGGCCGGTTTCTGGCGCTGGCGGGAAACCCACACGGGCTTCGGTGTCGCTGGTGATGCTTCGGCAGCTGACACCCCTTCCCCGTGCCGACCTAACCTGTTGAAGGCTCGTGAGACGTCGTTTGGAGGTGACGGTGGAAGTGGCGCTCACGCAAACCCACGGGATGCTCGGCCTGCCCGGCGTGCGGACCCAACGGTCGAGCGCCGGGTTGGGCTGGCCCGATCTCCTCGTCTCCACTCAGGTCGAGTCGCCGTTCGCGGAGAGTTTCGACGGCACGGACTCCCACCTGCTGGTCCTGCACCTCGACGGTCCGGTCACCGTGGGTCGGCGGGTCGGCGGGTCGTATCTCCGCCGACAGGTCCCCGCCGGAGGCCTGTTCCTGCATCCGGCGGGTCAGAACCTCACGGTCGAGCTGGGTGGCGAGCTGAACAGCGTCCACGTCTACCTGGCCGACGAGGCCCTGCGCGGTGTCGAGGCGACGGAGTTCCGGCTCACCGAGGAATACGGTCTGGTCGACCCACTCGTCGGACAGTTGGTGCTGGCGCTGGACAGCTTGATCAGGGAATGGACGCCGAGTGCCCGTACCTTCCTCGATCATCTGACCGGGTGCCTGGCCTCCCACCTGGCCCGTCGGTACGGCGATGGCCCGTCGGAAGGCTCGGGGCCTCCCCCGACCGCACGCGGACTTGCCGATCGCCAGTTCGCCGCTGTCCGGGAGCTGATGAATGCTCGGCTTGCCGGTCCGCTGCCGCTAGAAGTGTCCGAGCCAGCACCGGCACCGCCAACCGCTCGTGAATTAGAGGGATTAGAACCCACGACAACCTCATGTCAAACCTCCTCCACGTCGCCGCCGCCATGGTTCGAATTGCGTGGTGCTGGGTTCGTATAGTGACTGCGTGCGGTCTCAACGTCACATCGGTGATTGGCCCCCACGTCTCCCTGCGAGCGAGCAAGATGCCCGGAACGCCACAGTTCATGCCACAAGCATCGCTGAAGAGGCCCTGGGCCTCTCCCGGCGGCAGGCTCTACTTAGCGTTGCCGGTTTGGCCGTCGCGATCGGCACCGGCTACCTCGGCGTCGCCGCGACCAAGAACTACTGGCCGTTCGGGGATTCGTCGTCCGGAGATTCCATACGGGACCTCGCCGGGCAGCTTGAAGAGGCCAACAGCAGTGAGCAGCGCTTGGCGGTCTTGCAAGCCATTGGCGCCAAGGCGCGGATTGGGCACACGGACCGAGAGGCTGCGGTCAACGTGCTGACATCGTTCCTCCGAAATCAGGACGGCGTCGAAAAGCGTCCCCGTGACGCCGCTACGCGTGGCCACAAAGCGCCCGCTGAGGTCAGCCTGGCCTTCACGCTGCTTGGCAAGTCTGGCAACACCTACCTGGAGGCTGATCTCCGTGACGCCGACTTGTCGGGCATCGATGTAAAAGATCTTGATTTCTCGCGTGGCGTCACCCTCTACGGCGCGAACCTGACGGGAGCTGTGATCGTCCACTCAAACTTCGGCTCTTGCAACGCGGGGACAGCGAACTTGACCCGGGCATGGTTCGGGGGCTGCTTCCTCAGCGGACTCAACCTGATCGACGCAAAGCTTAGCGATGCCACGTTCCCCGGCACCCGGTTGTCTGGTTGCCAGTTCGCGGGCGCGGAGATCAGCGGTGTCGACTTCACAAAAGCGCAGCTTGACGAATGCGACTTCGCCGGCGATCGTCTCATAAGTTCAGGTCGCCGTAATGCCCGATGGAACTCCGGCAGCCCACCCAAGTGGCCAGCAGGATTCCGTCCGAACCTCAATTGACATCGCTAGACGCGGTATCAATTCCACCAACTCCACCAGCTCCCTTCCGCCCACCGCCCGGGGCTCGACGTGCGCGGGGTGGCCGCCTCCGGCACCGACGACGTACGCGGCAGCCGCCGTGCCGACGACGCCTCGGCGGTCTTCACGGTCGGCTCCGGCACGTACCGGTTCCGCCGGGGTTGACCGGCTGCCGAGCGCCTGGTCGTCGGTGGGTCGATCCGACCGGGCCCGACCCAGCGGGACCCGGGTCTGCGGAATCACCAGGCGGTGGTGGTTGTGGTCCGGAACCGGCGCTGGTAGACCGACGGCGGGATGCCGTACGACGCGGTGAAGGCCCGCCGCAGCGTTTCGTCGCTGCCGAACCCACTGCGCCGGGCCGCCTCGGTGACTGTGCCGCCCCGCTCCAGCAGCGCGCGGGCCGCCTCGACCCGGGCAAGTTCCAGGTAGCGCGCCGGGGTGAGCCCGAACTCCTGTTGGAAGAGCCGGCGCAGGTGGCGGGGGGTCATCGTCGCGTCGTGCGCCATCGCCTCGATCGGGTACGCCCGGGCCGGGTCGGTGGCGACCCGGTCGGCGACCCGGCGTAGCCGCTGGTCGAGGGTCGGCGGCAGGTCCTGGCGGACGGAGAACTGGGACTGCCCACCCGGCCGCTGCATGAACACCACGAGTTCCCGGGCGACCTCGCGGGCCAGGTCGGCACCGTGGTCCTCCTCGACCAGTGCGAGGGCGAGGTCGATCCCGGCGGTGACCCCGGCGCTGGTGGCGAACCGGCCGGAGCGGACGTGGATGGCGTCCGACCGGACCTCGATCTCCGGGAATTCGGCCTGTAGGCGGCCGGCGTGCCGCCAGTGGGTAGTGGCCGGGTGGCCGGCGAGCCAACCGGTCCGGGCCAGCACGAACGCGCCGGTACAGACCGCGGCGAGCCGGGTCGGCGGCCCGATCAGTGGACCCAGTCGGGCACGTAGGTCCTCGGCATCGGGCAGCGCGGTCAGGTCTTCGGCTCCGGTCAGCACGAGCGTGTCCAGCGGCGTGGACTCGGCCACGGTGGTGTCGGCGGACAAGCGGACCCCGGACGCGGTACGCACCGAATCCGACCGCCAGCCGAGCAGGGCCACCGCATAGTCGGCGCCGCGCCGGGTAGCTCCGGTGAAGACGTCCACCGGTCCGGAGACGTCGAGTAGCTGCACCCCGTCGAAGACGAGGACGCCGACCCGGTGTGACCGCCCTCGGCTCATCCGACCCGCTCCCTCCAGCCGATCCGATGTCCGCATCTGTGGGATGGCTGTCCTTCTGGACATGGTCCGGCCGAGTCTAGCCCGGCAGCATCGGTGGCGAACCTCAGCACCAGTAGGAACCTCCGTCGGAACAGGATGAGCACACCATGGCCGAAACCATCGCCGGGATCACCATCCCGGACACCCCGCTCGTGGCTGCCGCGACCGACCTCGTCCGGGCAGCCACCAACGACCTGTTGTTCCGGCACAGCCGCCGGGTGTTCCTGTTCGGCGCGCTCCAGGGTGAGCGGCGTGGTCTGAGCCCCGACCTCGAACTGCTGTACGTCGGTGCCATGTTCCACGATCTCGGCCTGACCGAGCGGTACGGCAGCACCGACCTGCGGTTCGAGGTCGATG
This sequence comes from Micromonospora foliorum, assembly GCF_022229015.1. GTDB lineage: Bacteria > Actinomycetota > Actinomycetes > Mycobacteriales > Micromonosporaceae > Micromonospora > Micromonospora foliorum. The sequence goes on along the minus strand of NZ_JAKKFF010000045.1, from coordinate 52,582 downwards.
GAGCACATGCCGCCGAGCGGTTCCTGCTCGACCATGGCCGACCTGCTACGCAGGCCCGCAAGGTCTGGCTGGCCATCGCGTTGCACACCACGCCGGGGGTGCCGGAGTTCCTCGACCCGGAGATCGCACTGGTCACCGCGGGAGTGGAGACCGACGTGCTGGGCATCGGCTACCGCGACCTCGATCCGGAACGGGTCGCCGAGGTCACCGCCGCCCATCCGCGCCCCGACTTCAAGCGGCAGATCCTGGCCGCCTTCAACCAGGGCAACAGGCACCGCCCGCAGACGACGTTCGGCAACGTCAACGCGGACGTGCTCGCCCACTTCGACCCGAACTTCGTCCGGGACGACTTCGTGGAGATCATCCTGCGCAACGACTGGCCGGAGTGACGGTCCGCTCGGAGGGAACGTCCGCTCGGGCCTGCCGACCTGTCCGGTGTCGGACGTTCGGCGACCGCCGGGGCGTTCCGGCTCGATTCGCGGCTCGGGCCGGCGTCCCATAGGTCCAGCGTGCTCGCCGATGCGGTCGACGACCAGGGTGCTGTTGCCAAGAAGCACCTATGAGGGGGTGAAAGGCCGGCCGCCGCGTAGCGTCGCGCACTGGGCCGTAGACCACGCGGCCGACTTCGGTCAGCGGCGGGGCCAGCGGCGATACGGCGGCGAACCCTTGGCCCTGCTGTGCGGCGGCGGCCGAAGGGCGCACGCTTCCGCACTGACCTCAGGTGTGGACGCTCCTCTTCGACTGGTACCTGGACAGGGGGGCAGGGTCCGCCTGGGCCTCTGGGCGCAGGTCTTCTCGTATCTCCAGGAGCGGTAGGCCGGCCGCGTACCGCCGGAAGAAGCTGGCGGTCGGGGTGTCGGCTGCCGCGACGGCCTCCGGGGTGCCCGCCGCGACCACCGCGCCCCCATCCGGCCCGGCTCCCGACCCCAGGTCGATCACCCAGTCCGCGGACGCGGCGACGGGGATGTCATGTTCGGCCACGACGACGGTGTTTCCCGAGTCCAGCAGCACGTCGAGCGCGTCCACCACACGCTGGATGTCAGACGGGTGCAGGCCCGAGACGGGCTCGTCGAGAACGACGAGACCAGCCTTGCGGCTCGCAGCACCTCGCTGGATCGCGGACGCCAGCTTCAGCCGCTGCGCCTCGCCGCCGGACAACTCTGTGGCGCTCTGCCCGAGTTGGAGATAGCCGAGCCCGACCTGGTTCAGAGCTCCCAGCGTCTCTGCGAGCTGCCGAGGCTCGGAGAACTGCTCCACGGCCTCGGCGACGGTGAGCTCCAGCACCTGATCGATGGCCAGTCCCCGGTACGTAACCTCCAACGCATCCGGCTTGTAGCGCCGGCCCTCGCACCCGTCGCACACCACCCACACGTCCGGCAGGAAGTGCATGTCGACCAGCTTGCGGCCATAACCGGTGCAGGTCGCGCAGCGGCCACCGCCTGCGGTGTTGAAGCTGAACCAGGAGGCGTCGACCCCCCGTCCGCGCGCCACGTCGGTCTCGGCGAACAGCTTGCGGACGATGTCGAACGCCTTGCTGTACGTAGCCGGGTTGGATCGCGGCGTCCGTCCGAGCGGTTCTTGATCGACGACGGCGACCCAGCTGAACCCCTCGATGCCGGTCACCTCCCGCACCGCGTCGGTCGCCGTTCCGTCCAGGGCGGCCCCCACGCTCGCCCCGAGCGCGGCGAGGAGGCTGCTCTTGCCGCTGCCGCTCACGCCGGTCAGGCAGGTGAGCCGACCGGCGGGGAACCGCACCCGGTTCGCGGTCACGTTGTGCGCACGCAGGCCGTGCAGCTCCACCCAGCCGGTGTCATTCCCTACCGGGCGGCGGGTCCGGTGCAGCCGCGGCCCCTCGCCGGCCAGATAGCGCCCGGTCAGCGACGTGGGATGAGCGGCCACGTCGGCGGGAGGCCCGGACACGAGGATCTCGCCGCCGAATCGGCCCGCGCCGGGCCCCATGTCGATCACCCAATCGGCTCGGGCGATCAGCTCAGGGTCGTGCTCGACGAGGAGCACGGTGTTGCCGGCCTCGCGCAGCTCCAGGGCGATGTCGAGCAGGTGTGCCTTGTCCGCCGGATGCAGCCCGGTGCCGGGCTCGTCCAGGACGAAGATGATGCCGCTCAGTTCGGTGCTGAGCTGCGCGGCGAGTCGGGTGCGCTGCAACTCACCCCCGGACAGCGTCGCTGCGCTCCGGGACAGTTGGAGATGAGCCAGGCCGAGCCGGTCAAGGATTCCGAGCCTTCGGCCGAGGTCCTGCAGCAGCGGGTCGCCCACCTCACGCTGTCGGGCGTCCAGCTCGTCCGCCACGCGTTTGGCCCAGTCGCGTACCTCCCGCACCTCCACCTCGAGCAGGTCGGGGTAGGTCAGCCCGCCGAGCTGCACGGACCGGGCCACCTGGTCGTATCCGCTGCCGCCGCAGGTGCCGCAGGGCTGCTTGCGCATGTACGGCAGGTAGCGCTGCTTGGCGCTGGACGTCTGGGCGTTCACGAACACCCGCTCCACCTCGGCGAGCGCGCCGCGCAGCGGCTGGCTCGAGGTGTATGTCACCAGGGCCCGCTCATTCCTGTTCGACATGTCGACGGTCGCCTCGATCTTCTCGTCACCAGTGCCATGGAGCACGCAGTGACGAAACTCCTCAGGCAGCGACTGCCACGACCGGCCGAGGTCCACGCCCCGCTTCTCGGCAAGCGCCGGCACGAACGCGTGTTCGCCGGAGCGCCACTTGGCATACCAGGGTGAGGCCCCCTCGAAGAGCGGAAGCTCCGGATGGGTGATGACCAGGTCCTCCTGCGCCTGCCAGCGCCCGCCCACCCCGTGGCAGTCCGCACAGCTCCCTTCGGGCGTATTGCGGTCGAAGTGAGCGGTCGTCAGATACTCGTTCCCACTCTCCCCCGCCGGATCTGCGCCGATCCCTGGAAGGCGCGAGTACAGCAGCCCCAGGTGCCCGTCAATGGCGGTGATCGTCGCGACGGTGGAACGGGGGTTACGGTTCAGGCGGCGCTGGTCGACCGCGAGCGTCGCGCCCAGGCCCAGGATACGGTCGACCTTCGGCCGATTGCGCTGCGTAATGTACTGCCGTACGAACGGCGAAAGCCCTTCCAGATACCGCAACTGGGCTTCGTTGTGCAGGGTGTCGATGGCCAGCGAGGTCTTGCCGCTGCCGCTCACTCCGGTGAAGGCGACGAGCTGCCCTTTGGGAATGCTCACGGACACGTCCCGCAAATTGTTGGTACGAGCTCCCACCACGTCGATGGTGTCGCGTCCCATCCTGGCGACACCCGATCCGATTTCAGTCAACCTTCGTCCACCCTCTCGCACACGAGGCAGGGCACGGGCGTGCAGCCCCTGCCCTGCCGAACGAACCGAACACGCGCTTCACCGCAGGTCACCGTTTAGGGACCTGCGCGGATGCCTCACCGATCTCTCAGGACGTGGCTGGTCCTGATCCGGCCGCTGCCGCCGGATCAGGACTGGGACAGCCCAGGAAGCTTCGCGATGTCCGGCGCGTAGGCGGCCATCCAGTGCGGTTGCAGTCGGTAGTAGACAACGTCGTTGTCCCAGTCGAAGGGGTCTTCGCCGTAGAAGTCCTTGAGGTACGCCAGCAGGTCCGGCCAGTCCTCGGCTGGCTCGCCGTCCTGTGGGTTGAGGATCTCGGCCCTGCCGTGCGTGAACACGCCCAGATCCTCACCGCGCATGTGCGCGGCGCTCACGGCGGGCCGCGCCGAGAGATGGCGCGCCTTGGCCGAGCCGCGCGCCGTGCCGAAGAGCCACCTGCCGTGCAGGAAATGCCCGTCCACACCGCTGATCCGTGGCTCTCCCTTCGCCGTCACGGTGGACAGGGCGAGGGTGCACATGCCGCCGAGGACGTGGGTGAGCTGCTGCGCGGTCAGGGTGCGCTCGGTGCTGATGATCGAGCGGAGGTGCGAGGTGGAACGCGACAGGGAGGCATCGAGGAGAGCCTGAAGCTCTGTGAGGTCTTCCGAAGTTTCTCGCACGAAGGTCCTTATCTGTTTGTATCTATCCGAATTCTCGGCGCACGTCGCACCATCGACGCCGGCCAGCAAACCCATGCTCGACCCAAAACCTGACACCTTGTGTCTTGTTTTCTTTCTCGGTTTTGCGGACACACTCGGACGGCACGGCCGGACGAACGACGCTCGCAGGAGTCCTGGCGGTGGAACCATCCACGTCGCAGCCCGCCCGAGGCACCGACGACGCTCGCCAGGCGGTGGCGGACGAGACGTCACGGCGGGCATCGGCCACCCCTTCTGACGGATCGTCGTGGTTGCCGTCGTCGGCTACTTGGCGGTTGAGGAGCTCCCGCACGGCGGCCGGGTATTGAGGTTGGTTGGGTGTGGTACGGCAAGTGACGTTCGACCGGTGGTGGCACGGTGTCCGCCGGATCGATGGTCATGGCGCGGGGATCGCGCAGCCGGACATCGACCGCCTCGACCGCCTCGACCGCCTCGGTCGCGCAGGGAAACGGCGCCTCGCGGTGGCGGCCGAAGACAGGTGCCCCGATCGCGTCGGTGTCCCGCCAGAGGTCGCGCCACCGCCAGTCGAGCCGTTCACCGAGTTCGCACAGCGTCTGCTGGCCGAAGTAGGCCGGGTAGAGGCGGGCGTAGATGCGCTGCAGCGGGCAGCCGGGCGTCTCTGGCCCCCAGCTAGGCCGTGTTTCCAAAGTTGGCGGGAGTGACGGGTCGCGGGGTTGAGCAGCAGCCTCACGTGTCGGTGATCGATACGCGGCGAGGTCTCCGGTAGATGGGTTATCGACCAAGACACTCGAGCAACACCGCGCCCTGGCAACCCGCTACGACAAGCTCGCGGTGCGATACGAGGTTGCTGCCAGCATCAGCATGGTCGACGTCTGGCTCCGACGCCTCGAGCGGCACTTGTGACGGCTCTTCGAAGTTAAGCGGGGTTGAGGTGTCCGCGGTGGCGGTGGTTGATCTCGGTGCGGGTGTGTAGGCGCTGATTCTCCGGGTTGCGGAAGCCGTGGGCGTCGGCCGGATCGAGCACGTAACTTTCGCTACGAGCAGTCGCAGAACGCGGTCGCCTGGACGATGCCCGCGACTTTCACGGTGACCGTCGGCGTCTCCGCGACGAGTCCGACGGCTTTCGCCATGTCGTCGGACCAGACGATGAGGTCATCGGCGCCGGGCGTCGGCCGGACGGCGGAGGTCGTGAGAATCGCCTTGATCTGGAACGTAGCGTTGACGGGCGGCTTTTGGACGTAGGCCAGAGCGACCCAGTCTCCACCGGGGACCTCTTTCGTGGAATCCCACTGGACGTAGTACTGCGGCGTGTCTCCGGGGCAGCATTCGCGCGCGATCAGCACATACGAATGCAGCCCAGTCGCAGCGCGCGTCTTGCCGCGCACCTCGACGGCGCAGGCGTCTTTCACACACTTCACGGTTGCGCCATCTGTTGACGTTGGCGTGAGGATCATGACAGGCGGTGGAGGGCTGGGCGACGGCGCAGGCGCCGAGGGCGACGCCGGGGGCGCGGACGCCGGGAGGCGGTCGGACTCGGCAGACTTGTCCGACAAAAGACTCGGCAGGCCGACGGCGAGCGCCACGATCACCCCGGCAGCGGTAGAGACTCCGGCCACGGCTTCCCACAGCCGCGACGGAGAGCGGGGCTGCCGCCCTTCGCTACCTCCTATGGCCGGGGGCGACGCGTCTTTGTCGAAGACACCATCTGAGCTGCCAGGTGGAGTACTCTCCTGGGCCTCTTCCTCGTTCACCCCATATCCCCCATACCATCTCAACGGTCGTCGCCAGAATATCGTGAATTCCACTATCGGCGATGGGGTCAATTGTCAGCTCGTCGAAGTAGAGCAGGATTCGTGGCCTAAGCCGACCCGAGTGTGAAAAGCTCTGTGGCCCATCGTGATCATTTGAGTGTCTAGGTCGGATAGTCCCAGGCAAACAGCTGCGGGCATGGTCGACGATACGACTCGGCTGCTGGGCCTGGCGGGGCCTGGTCGCCGTGAAGTTCGAACTGGACGCCGTGGGCGTCCCAGTGGTGAATCTGTCCACCGGTTGTGAGCAGACACGATGCTGTCCTGAGTGCGGTCAGTGGGCGGTGCGGGTGACGCAGTGGGCCACGACCCGGCCACGGGATCTGCCGGTCGCGGGTCGGCCGGTGAGGCTGCGGTGGTGTAAACGACGCTGGTACTGCCCGACGACTCTCCGCCGCCACCGCGGGCACCTCAACCCCGCTTAACTTCGAAGAGCCCTTATGACACATGGCCTAGCTGTGCTGTCCAGGGAGGTTGGTTGAGGTTGTGTGACGACACGGTTTGATGTCGTAGGTAGGTGAAGGCCTCCGGTTGTGGAGTGGAGCTGTCGAGGAACCGCTCCGCCAACCAGGAGGCCTTCATGTCCCACGCTAACGCTGCTTTGACTCCTCGCGCGCGTCTGCGCCTGGCGCGTCTGATCGTGGATGAGCGTTGGTCGGTCGCTGCGGCGGCGCGTCCTTTCGAGGTGTCCTGGCGCACTGCGGACCGGTGGGCTCAGCGATATCGGCAGCAGGGCGTCGAGGGCATGCAGGACCGTGCGTCGCGGCCGCACCGGAGTCCGGCGCGGACTCCGCGTCCGCTGGTGCGCAAGATCGTGCACTTGCGGTGGAAACAACGCCTCGGACCCGTGCAGATCGGCGGGCTGCTGGGCATGCCGGCCTCAACCGTGCACGCGGTGCTGACCCGCTGCCGGTTGCATCGGCTGTCACACATCGACCGGATCACCGGGGAACCGGTCCGCCGCTATGAGCACCCGCATCCGGGCGCGATGCTGCACGTGGATGTCACCAAGTACGGCAACATTCCCGACGGCGGCGGCTGGCGTTTCGTCGGCCGCCAGCAAGGCAAGCGCAACCGCCAGGCCACCGCTGGGCGCACCGGGGCACGCAACAGCGTCTACGAACCTCAGATAGGTACCGCGTTCGTGCACACCGTCATCGATGATCACTCCCGGGTCGCCTACGCCGAGATCCGTGACGACGAGAAAGCCACGACGGCTATCGAGGTGTTACGCAACGCGGTTGGCTGGTTCGCCGCCCGCGGCGTCACAGTCGAACGCGTCCTGTCCGACAACGGCTCGGCCTACAAGTCGCATGCCTGGCGTGACGCCTGCGCCGAGCTGGGGATCAGGCCGAAGAAGACCCGCCCCTACCGGCCACAGACCAACGGCAAGGTCTGTGAGTATCGACGCCGGTGCCGCGTCCTGCCGGTCTGACCCAGGCAAAGTCTGACCCTCGGTGTCTTTCGTTCGATTTGTCGACCGGCTGGGACGCGGCCCCGCTGGCATACCGACCGGGTGGCGCGTGACCTGATAGGAGCTTGGCAGAGCCCCGTCACAGGCTTGTCCGCCCACCCGGCCGGGATGTCGTCTCTCCGCCACCGGTCGACGACGGGAGCACGACCAGCATGACGACCAGTTCAGTCGATGTCATCCTCGGCGTCGACACGCACAAGCACACACATCACGCAGCGACGATTGACGCGCACGGACGCCTGCTCGACCATCGCGAGTTCGTCGCCACCGAACAGGGCCAACTCGAGCTTTTAGACTGGGCTGTCGGACAAGGGCAGGTCCGCGTTGCAGGTGTCGAGGGCCCAGGCAGTTACGGGGCCGGCCTGGCGCGTCTTCTGCGCCGCCGAGGCATCAAGGTGATCGACGTCAACCGGCCCAACCGGCAGGCACGACACCTCGCGGGCAAGAACGACGAACTCGATGCCGAGCAAGCCGCTCGCAGCGTGCTATCCGAAGTCGCCACTGCACAGCCGAAAACTCAGGATGGAGCCGTTGAGGTGATCCGCATGCTGCGGATCACGCGAAGCACCGCGATCAAAGCTCGCACTCAATCCATGAACGCCCTTCAGGCGATCATTGTCACCGCTCCGGACCCCCTCCGCGAACAGCTACGCACCCTCAGCGGCCGGAACCTGATCAAACGCTGCGCCAGCCTACGTCCGGAGGCCAGTGACTTGGTCCAACTCGTCGCGGCACCACAGCACCTGCTCCTGGCGGGAGCAAAGACAGCCTTACGTGAACTGGCTCAACGATGGACTGCTCTGGACCAGCAGATCAAGGCCCTGGACAAGCAACTCGTCGCCCTGGTCGAGCAGGCAGCGCCTCAGCTGCTGGCCCTGCCTGGAGTGGGTCCCGACAGCGCCGGACAGATGCTAGTAACCGCAGGAGACAACCCCGAGCGACTCAAGCACGAAGCTGCCTTCGCCCGCCTTTGCGGTGTCGCGCCGCAGCCAGCCAGCAGCGGCCGGACCACCGGACGGCACCGTCTCAGCCGAGGAGGCGACCGCGAAGCGAACCGAGCTCTCTACATGATCATCATCACGCGACTTCGCCGGCACGCTCCGACCAAGGCATATCTTGCACGTCGCACCAGCGAAGGACTCAGCAAGCGAGAGATCATCCGATGCTTGAAGCGCTACTTAGCCCGCGAGATTTATGCCGCACTGACCCGCACAACGACTTGACGAACATAGGAGCATCGAACGGTTCCACCGGACCCTGACCGACGGCTGGGCCATCGCCCGGTTCTACAGCTGCGAACAAGCCCGAAGGAAAGCCTTGCCGGCCTTCCTACATCACTACAATCACCACCGACCCCACACCGCCACCGGCGGCCTACCACCCATCACCAGGTTGACCAACGTCCCTGGACAGCACACCTAGCTCGACCACTGCCGGCGGGCCCTGGCCACCCCGGTGTACGGCCCGCCGATCCTGGCGCAGGCCGACAACGTGCTCATCGAACTGCTCAAGAGGTAGCCGGGCCAGCTTCAGCGTCTTCTGCGAGCAACAGCGCGGCGGTGCCGTCCGCCACCGAGCGGGACAGGTCTGCCAGGCGGTGCCGGGCCGTTTCGGCGCTGTCCGCGAGCACCACGATGTCGGCGCGCCCGGACGCCGCGAGATGACCGACGTTGTGCACGAGCAGATCACCACGCCCGGTGGACGGATTCCAGAGCCTGCCTTCCAGACGATCGATCAGGACGTCGAACGGAATCGAACGCAGCTGCGGATGCCGCAGGGCGCCGAAGGCGTACGGCCGTGATCTGTTGGGAAAGAGGCGGTCCAACATGGCTCCCAGCACCGAGCCGCCGCTCCACCTGGCATTGCAGTCGACGACCCGAACGTCCGCGTCCGCGAAGGACCGGCCGGTGACGATGAAGTCGAACGACAGACGTCCGAGATATCCCAGTGCTTGCAGGAGCACCGCGATCGTCGAAGCGTGGGAGCGCAGGCGGCGCACGATCTCGGGCGGAAGCGCGCCGGCGACGCCGCCGCCGAACTGGGACCGGTCGGCGTCGGTGAAGATCTGATCGATGACCCGGCCGCAGATCGGTGCCGCCCCCTCCCCCGGCGCTATCGTCACCTCGATGCTCGGTGCGGCGATTGTCTCCTCCCAGCTGGTCACCAGCACGGCCGAGTCATCTTGGAGACCGAGATCGCGGTAGACGTCAGCGGCCCAGGCAATGAGGGCCTGCCAATCGAGTCGACGCAGGACGTCAGTGGCGAAGACGCGCATGCCCAGACCGCCGGCGGAATCCGGTATCCGTACGGCGAGTTTGGGCGAGTGTCGGGAGATCTCCTCGATTGCGGCCGGGACGTCGGCGAGGCGGCGCGTCACCCGCAGCCGGGGGATGGCCTCGGCGCCGAGCAGGTCCGCGACCGTACTGAGGAACCAGGACTTGTCATTCGCCAACTGACACAAGCGGGCCGGCGGCCCGAGCACTGGCACCGACACATGGGCGGCACGGGACAGGCGATCAGCGAGCTGCCACGCCGCCTCGGACGCGTGGTAAGGATGCAGATAAGCGCCGCCGCGAGCGGCCTCGACCAGGGCCGCCGATATACGGCTGTCGCTCCACGCCGCCGAACACAGGTCGGTCGCGGAGTCGGGATGCAACCAGACCGGATCACCCAGCCCGAGGCGCCCTGAGTAGTACTCGTCGAATCCCGCTGGTGGCCGTGGCCGACAGACGATGATGTCGTCGCCTCCGGCGCGCAGCCGGGCTCTGAGTTGAAACCCGTCCGGATACGGGATCTGATTCATGAGTCGGATTGCGCTGTAGTCGTCGAACAGGACAGCCCGCCGAGCGATGGTCCACGCCCCGTGATCCTTCGTCGCTTCCTTCTGCGCGTGTAGTTCCGAGTCGCCGTGGAGAATGTCCGCCGCCAGCCGCTGCGGACCTGGTCCTTTCCGGGATTGCGATGATCGCATCTGTATTCCCATCTGCTCCCGTCGCCTCGAGGATAGAGGGGTCATCGATGGCAGTGAACCGCCCGCCGCCGCGTGGTCACCGCCGTTTGTCGCGTCAGGGCGAGAGGCTGACCACGTGAGATCACCAACAGGTAGCGCACCCGTCGTCGGCGTGCTTGCCTGTAGCAGTCAGAGCGCCACCGGCACCACCTACTCACACGTCAACAGGACGGTCGTACGTCAACTCGCTCGGCATGCCGACGTTGCCGCCGTTCTGATCCCGGCCACCGAGCCGGACAATGCCGGCGCCATCCTGTCGGTCCTCGACGGCCTCGTACTGCCCGGTGGTCCGTCCTTCCTGCACCCGGCCAGTTTCGACACCACCACACCGATCCAGCCGGACCGCGCCTACGACCCTGCGCGCGATGCCGTCGCCGGCGCGCTGCTCGCCGCCGCGGCCCACCTGCCCGACCTACCGGTGCTGGGCAGCTGCCGGGGGATGCAGGAGATCGCCGTGCACAGCGGCGGGCTGCTGCGCGAGACCGATCCCACCGGTAGCCACCGTCGGCTACCCGATGAGAACGACGACCGGTGGGGCCCGGCCCACCCGGTCACCCTCATCCCCGACGGCCACCTCGCCAATCTGCTCGGCCAGCCGCCCGACGCGGAGTTCATGGTCAACTCCCAACACTCGCAGATCGTCGACCGGCTGCCGACCAGCGTCGGCATCGAAGCGGTCGCGCCCGACGGCGTGATCGAAGCCATCGCCGTCGACCGGCCACACCGGTTCGTGCTCGGCGTTCAATGGCACTTCGAACAGCACACCGCCCGCAGCCCGCTGGACCTGGCTCTCCTGGCCGAGTTTGGCCGGCGCTGCCGGATCCGACACAACGGCGGGACCGCTCGCTGACACGGTCTGCCGCCCACCGGGTGCCGTGTCGGCCAGGGCGCCCAGGACGGCTTGGCGACACATGTCGCCTTGCGCCGCTGGCACATCGAAGCGATACCATGAGCGAGGCGTACGCATTCTCGGCTCCCGGTGCACTGACGACGGCGGCACGGGGTTCGCCTCTGGGGCACGTCCTGTTGGACTCGGAGTCGGCGTGAAGAGACAACGTGCACTCGCGCTGTATCTCAATGTCGCGCTGATTCTGGCCACGAGCCTGCTCGGTCTGATCGGCAACTATCTGACGAACCTGAGCGAACCGCCCACCTATTTGCGGGTCCTGCAGTCTGTGGCGATTCCGGCGTTCGTCGTGATCGTGGTTCTCCTCGTCGTCGGGCAGGTCGTTCTCCACGTGGCGGCGAATCCCAAGGCGAAACGCTCCGACTGGGACCCGCGCCGGCCGCCGTACCCGGGGTTGGAGCCCTTCCGGGAGGAGGACTCGGCCGTCTTCTTCGGTCGGGACCAGCAGATCTCGGACATCGTCCGGCGGATGCTCGCCGCTTCGGCGGACCCTCGGGAGCGGCTGCTGGTGGTGGTTGGCGCGTCCGGCGGCGGGAAGTCCTCGCTCGTGCAGGCAGGTGTCGTTCCGACGCTCAAGACCCGGCGGTGGATCAACCTGCCCACGATCAATCCGGGCAGCGCACCGGTGACGAATCTGGCCAAGGCCATCACCGAGGCGCTCCCGGAGCCGGTCGCCATACCGGTCATTGTCCGGGCGATACGCGAAAACCCGGTCAGCGCGGCGAACTACGTCGCCGAGATCCGCCGAGGAATGGGACGCCGGTTCGGCCACGTGCTCTTGGTGATCGACCAGTTGGAGGAGCTGTTCACGCTCTCCGGCGAGAGCGATCGGCACCTGTTCCTCGAGATCGTCGAGCGCCTGTTGGCCGCCGACTCCCGGTTGTCGGTGATCGCCAGCATGCGCATCGAATACCTCGCGCAGTTCCTCGACAGCGACATGGCGGCGCTGTTTCAGAACCCCGTCGCGATCGGTGCCATCAAGACGGAGTACCTCACTGCCATCATCGAGGAGCCGGCCCGGATCGCCGGCATGACGTTCGAGCCGTTGGTCGTCAACCGGATCATCGCCGACGTCGGCACGACCGACGCGCTGCCGCTGTTGGCGTACCTGTTGCAGGAGCTCTTCTTCGAGGTCCGGCCCGGAGCCGCGGTGAGCCTGAAGGCCTACCTCGCCACCGGCGGGGTCGGTGGCGCACTCACCCGGCAGGCCGACCAGGTCGTCACCGAGCTACGCGGGGAAGGCGGCATCGCCCCGATCCTGACGACCCTGCTGCGGTTCGTCTCGCTCGACTCGAGCGAGGCGACCAAACGACCGGTAGCTCTTCGGGAGCTGAGCTCCGAGCAGCGCCGTATCGTCGCCGCTTTCGTCGACGCGAGGCTGCTGGTCAGCAAGGTCCAGGACGGCGAACCGGTCGTGGAGGTGGCGCACGAGTCGCTGTTCCGACTCTGGGCGCCGCTGCGGCAGGAGGTCGAGACGCGCGCCGAGCACCTCCGTCGGCGCTCCGAGTTGGAGCGGTGGGCCGCCGACTGGCAGCACTCCGGGCGCAGCGACGACTACCTCCTGACCGGGCAGCGGCTGGTGCTGGCCGAGCAGTGGCTCACCGGCCTGGAGGCACTCGGCCAGGCGAGCGAGGTGGTCCGGGCCCTGATCGAGCAGTCGAAGCGCCGGGACCTGGCCTTCCTGCGTCGCGTGTCGGAGAACATCGGCCGGTACGTCCTCGCCAATGCCGAACGGTTCCCGGAGCTGTCGATCCTGCTTTCCATCGCGGCGATCGCCGAGGCGCCCATCACGCCGCTGATCGAACGCGCCCTCATGTCCGCGCTCGCCTTCAGCCACCTGCGACGGGTGCTCTCCGGGCACACCGACACCGTACGGTCGATCGCCTGGTCCCCGGACGGCCGCCTGATCGCCACCGGCTCCCGGGACAACTCCATCCGCGTGTGGGACCCCGACTCCGGCCGGACGATCGCCGAGTTCACCGGTCACGACGCCATGGTGGAGGCCATCGCCTGGGCACCCGACTCGCGCCGCGTCGCGAGCGGTTCCCGGGACCGTACGGTCAAGTTGTGGCGGGTGGGCGCGGACGACCCGCCGCCGACCCTCTACGGCGCCGACGACCTGATCCGTGGCATGGCCTGGTCGCCGGACGGCGAGCACGTCGCCGCAGGCGCACAGGACCACCACATCCACGTGTGGCGGACGGACACCGGCGACCACACGGCGACCCTGCGCGGGCACACCGGCGACGTCTACGGTCTCGCCTGGTCACCGGACGGCACGCTGCTCGCCTCAACGTCGCACGACCGCACCGCCGTCGTGTGGGACTTCGCCACCGGTGAGCAGCAGACCGTGCTGCGGGGGCACACCGACTTCATCGAGGGCCTGTCGTGGTGCCCGGACGGGCGACGGCTCGCCACGGCCTCGGGCGACCAGACGATCCGGATCTGGGATGTCACCGACGGCCGTCAACTGCTGCTGATCCGTGGGCACACCGATTTCGTCTGGGACGTGTCCTGGTCACCCGACGGACGGTCGCTGGCCTCCGCCTCCAGCGACCGCACCGTACGGATCTGGGACGTCAGCGACGCCCGGGAGGTCGCCGCGCTGCGCGGTCACGAGGACGCCGTGTGGGGCGTGGCCTGGTCACCCGACGGCACCGCGCTCGCCTCGGCCTCCAGCGATCACACCGCGCGGGTCTGGTCGATACTGCCCCGCGGCGCCGAACGACAGGCGTTCACCGGGCACACCGGCGGGGTCCGCGCGGCGGCGTGGGCCGCGGACGGGTCCCGGGTCGCGACCGCCTCGGACGACGGGTCGGTCCGGGTCTGGAACGTGGCGTCCGGGGTCGGCAGCACCTTCACCGGGCACGCCGGCACCGTCTGGGGGGTGGCGTGGGCACCCGACGGGCAGCGCCTCGGCTCGTGCTCGAACGACGGCTCGGTGCAACTGTGGCGCCCGGACAGCCTCCAGCCATACCGCCGGCTGGACGAAGAGACGATCTGCGAGGGCCTCATGTGGGCTCCGGACAACACGCGGATCGCCACGGCCTGCCGGGACGGCACGGCCTCGATCTGGAACGCCACGACCGGCCGTCGACTGCTGCAACTGCGCGGCCACAGCGACTGGGTGGTCCGCGTCGCCTGGTCGCCGAGTGGGCGGATGATCGCCACGACCTCGGACGACCGTACCGCCCGGGTCTGGGACAGCTCCACCGGCGAGGAACTCGCCGTCCTTCGCGGCCACCACAACTGGGTGGACGGCGTGGCCTGGTCGCCGGACGAACAGTTCGTCGTCACCTGCTCCGCGGACTGGACCTCCCGGATTTGGGCACCCCGCACCGGCCGGCACATCCGGACCCTGGAAGGCCACGAAGGGCGGGTACGAACGGTCGCCTGGTCGCCGTCCGGCGACCAGATCGCCACCGGCTCCTACGACCGCACCGTCCGGGTCTGGAGCGCGCTGGACGACGCGGAGCCGCGGGTGGTCGGCGTACACGTGGATCGGGTGACGTCGGTCGCCTGGTCGGCCGACGGGCAGACGCTGCTCACCGCCTCGCTGGACAAGTCGGCCCGACTCTGGCCGGTTCAGCCCGACATTGACGACCTTCGGAGCCGAGCCCGGCACCGGGTGTTCCGAAATCTGTCCGCGGGCGAACGTCAGTCGCACATGCTCTCTCTGCCGGACGAATCGCCCGGGCAGCAGTGACCCCTCATCGTCGGTCGCGCTCGGTGTGCCGAGTCAGCCGCAGGACGGAGTCCAGCAGGATGGCGGCGGCACCGGAGGCCCGGGTGTCGACCACCGGCACGGGATAGCGATCCCCCTCGTGGAACGGGCTGCCACCGAAGACCGAGAACCCGGCCAGCGTGGCGGCAATGCCGACTCGGCGACAAAGGTCCGCGATCGTCTGGAGTTCGTCGGTCACCGGCGGGACCGGCAGCCCGGGGAACATCGCCCGGACCTGACGATCGGTGTCGTGGCACATGATGATCGCGTCTGGCGCCGCTCCATAGAGGAGGTTGACCGAGTTGCCACCGTAGACGCGGTGCAGCGTCGCCGCCTGCCCCTCGACGACAACCAGTTCGTGCCCCGCGTCGGCCAGGCGGTGGACGGCACGCTGCACGGAGCCGGTGATGAAGTCCGCGAAGATGCGGTCGACCTGCACCACCGCGTCCGCGCCACACATGGCCGCGATCTGCCCGGTCGCCAAAACGGCGCTACGCATGCCCCGGGAGAGCGCCTCGCGGTGTACCGCGAGGGCCGTCGTCATCTTTCCGACGGCGCAGTCGGTGCCGGTCGTCAGCAGCACCGTCGCGTCAACCGACAGGTCGGCCGAGAGCGTTTCCCGGGGGCCGTCGCCCCGCACGTCGACCAATTCGACACCGGCCGCAGTGGCCAAGGCGACCAGGTCCGGATCGTCGTTCAGCCGGGCGTGTGTGCTGCAGATGACGTTGAGCCCGTGCCGGACCACGTCGACGGCCACGGCCTTCAGCCGGGCGGGGACGACCGTGTGCGCGTCCATCGAGTTGACGCCGATCACCACGCTACGGGCACCGGCTCGCGAAGCGGCGGCGAGATCCGGCACCACGGGCACGCCAAGCGGCCCGACGCCGAGGACCACGCCGGCATCGGCGCCGGCGTGGCGTGCGTCCACCACGCAGGCGACCGTCCACCGCGTGCCGGTCAGGATCAGGCCGGACGCCGTCTTGGTGCCAGGCAGACCCAGCCGACCATCGGTCCAGACGGCAACGGGATCCAGAGCGGAGGAAGTCGCTTCCATGTTCCCAGTGGGTGCTTCCATCAGTCACCAATTTGCTGAGCGCGAAGTGGCTGGGGCCTGTCATAGCATAGGCCAGCGGCAATGCGGCCGAGCGGCGCACTCGGCGGCGGCGGCGCTCCGATCGAGGGCATGTCAGGGCTGTACGCACACTCCTGGCAGTGGCGAAGGAGTGGTCGGCAATGGACCGGCTTGTGGCAGTTTTCGGCATCGGCCTGGTCGAGCCGGCCGCGCCGATCGTCCATGCCGACGACCCGGGGCTGCTGCGTGGCGACGGGGCGTTCGAGGCGTGGCTCCTGGCTGCTGGCGAGCCCGTACTGCTACCCGCCCACCTGAACCGGATGTCCCGATCGGCGCTCAGCCTGGCGCTGCCGCTACCGGAGCTGGACGCGCTGCGCACCTTCGTCCTCGACGTCGCGGCGGCCTGGCCCCGCGATGTCGAGGCGGTCCAACGCCTGGTGTGCACCCGGGGGCGAGCCGGCACTGGCCGGCCCACCATCTTCACCACCGTGGAGCCCGTGCCGCCCTGGACGTCGGTCAACCGGAAGCGCGGCCTTCGTCTCGTCACGGGCACCGTCGGGTTCCCGGTCCGCGAACGCGCGAAGGCCCCGTGGCTGTTGGGCGGCGTGAAGTCCCTGTCGTACGCCGTGCACACCGCCAGCCAGCGGTGGGCCGCCAGCCGGGGCGCTCAGGAAATGCTCTGGCTCAGTTCCGATGGCTACGCGCTGGAGTGCCCCAGCTTCAACCTGGTCTGGATCCGGTCCTCGACCATGTTCACCGTGCCGGACTGGTCGGGCATCATCGCCGGCACCACATCGGGCGCGCTCATCGGGCAGGCGGCCGCACTCGGCTTGGGCACCGACGAGGCCCTGGTGACCCCCGACGAGTTGGTGCACGCGGACGGCGTGTGGCTGACCGGGTCACTGAGCGGGATCCTGGCCGCCACCGAAATCGACGGGCGTCCGCTGACGCGATCCCCGCTCCTGGGCGAGGCCAGACGGTTGATCGGCTATCCCGAGATCTGACGGGCCGCCCGCCGTCACAGCACCGGGTCGACCGTGCGGATCTCCTCGCTCAGCAGGTAATCCTGGGGGTCCAGGCCCATCGCGACACGCTCCGGCGAGCGCCAGTAATCGACGTTGGCCTCCTCGAACGACTGCGGACCGGGGTGCGACACGAGCCAGATGTGCTGCTGACGCTCGACATCGACCCAGGACCCCGAGATCTCGAAGCCGAAGCGCCGGCGCAGTGGCACGACGAGCGTCCGCCAAGCCGCCACCCACGCGTCGAGCCGCCCCGGCCGGACGGTGTAGATCCGCAATTGCGTCGTCACGTCCCACCGCCACCTCGGCACACCTCGACACCCGCGAGCCCTGACGATACGCCGTCCCCAACGTCCCCGATTCCGGCTCGGCGGTCAGTCGGCGAGGATGACGCTGTGGAGGTTGGCGATTCCGGAAGCGGCGTTGGCCAATGTCCGGGCGGCGCTGCGGTCGTCGCGCATGATCTTGAAGCATTTCACCCTGGACAGGGGTGTGCTCGATCCCTGCGCGGACCGTACCGCCGGCATGGGGGGTACGAGTCGGTGAGCGACACGAACCATTGCCCCACCGCCGGCGATGCACTTCCAAACATCGGCAAGAGCTGGAACAGCGTAGAGTTGGCGTGCAGTGAAGATCCCGCGCACGCCGCGCGGGTCATCCGTCACCTGCAGGCCGCGATCAGGCGAGTAACACGCTGCACGTTCACCGACCTGCTCCAGGAGGTTCGATCATGTCCAAGGACTCGACGACCAAGGCGAACGTCAAGAAGAAGGGTAAGACGATCAAGGAGAAGCAGACTGCGAAGCGCCTGAAGCGCGACGAGCAGAGCGGCCGTTCCTCAAACATCGTGCCCACCGGGCGCTGACGCTGGCAGCATCGCTCAATTGCCCGAATGCGGCGATGAAGTTGAGGGCTGAACGATCGTCGGATTCTCACCTGCAGCTGCGGCGTAGAGCTGCGGCAGGGCCGCTCAGTGGTGCACAGGGGACAGGGTTCCCGGCACGGACCTGCACGGTACGGGCGTGAGCGTGACAAGCCATGAACTGCAGCGCATGGATGACAAACGTGGTTGCCGACCCCCGTAAATGAGGTTTCGGGGCGGTTCAAAACCCCATAGACAAACTCCAAGCCCTGACCAGCGTTTCCGCTGGTCAGGGCTCTTGCGTGTCGGGACGGCCGGATTCGAACCGACGACCCCTTGTTACCACCCGTAACGAAATCGAGCTTGTCATTGATTGTCAAAAATAGGCGTTGAGCTGCACAGACACGATCAAACGCTGGCCGCTTCTTGTCACTGATTGTCAACGGCAGACGGGGGTTTTCGGGGGGTAAACGGGGGGCCGGCATACATGACAGTGCTGGGTCCCACCGCGCCCCGCTCCCCCACCATCGGGGACGTGCCGTCACCAGGAAACAGCGTGCGCCCGCCCGTCGCGACTCGCCTACCCCGGGCAAGGAGTTCGTGTCGGTGGACCGCCACGGACCGATGCCCGACGTGGGATACGCCTTATCGGCGCCATCCGCTCAGCTGAAGATCAGCCCACCTTGACGGGTCCCGAGGCAGGCGTTCGGGACCCGTCTTTATCACGAGCCCTCTCAGCCAGACGCGCCTCCACGACTCGACGCGGTGCGCGCGCATAGCCGAAAAGAGTGTGTTGCCGCGAATTTCCCATGGCCGACATCCGCTATCCCGACTCACGGCGTAGCGGGCAACCCGGCCCGGCACAGCTCAAGAGCGTCTCGAGCACCGCGCAGGGCTGCGATCACATTGGGCGAGGGCCACACGTGCACTTCAGGAAAGTTGAGACCGGCCGATCCGTTGGTGATCGGGTAGGCCAGTTGCTCACTCGCGCTCGTCCATGGAATAGCGGCTCATCAGAACTCTCCCCTTCGGGCGGAGCCCACACGCTCCGGCTGTGAACGTGATCTTGCCGATTTAGGCACGAGCGTGGCCACCGAAGATCATCGGGTCTGTGAAGACAACGAATGACCAAACGGCGGCCGCAGGTCACAGCGTAGATGCGGAACGATGGCAGCGATGTTCGAGGGCCTGATGAGCCGTGTCGCGGGTCGGTTCACCCGGGTCGAGCCCCGCCGCACGGCACGCTCGCTGGTGTCGGGGGTCGGTCGTAAGTTCTGCAGCCCGGCGTACGCGGCGAGTTGCGGTAGGGGCTGCGCCGTTCCAGCGGACCTCCACGCCGGGCAGGTAGAGGGTGCGGCCGGTGGCGTCGCGGCGTAGGAGCCGGTTGCTGTCGGCGTCGTAGGTGTTGCTGCCTGCGAAGGACAGGGCGAAGCCGACACCGCCGACCGCCAGTTAAGCATCAACCTCGAACGCAGGAACGTAGCCGTGGCCGGCGCCCAGATCTTCATAGACGGCTGTCGGGGCAACCCTGTTCCAGCGGTGCCCGAGCAGCAATGCGAGGCCGCCTGGTCCGGCGAGGAAGAGGTGAACGCGGGTGGCAGGGTCGCGTTCGAGTTCTTGCCGGATGGCGCTACGCAGGGCTTGGGCATAGGAGACGGCCTCGCCGGGGCCGGCGACGGATTGGTCGTGGGCACCGTCGGCGGGCAGGAGCGTGAGGATTCTGCCGATCGGGAGGTTCGCGTCGGTGATGTAGCGGGTCACCGCGGTGGTCGGGTCGGCGCTCATGCCGATGGCCACGGCAAGGTCCTTGCCCGCGCCGATGGTGGTGGTGATGTTGCTGGGCGCGAGGACCGGAACGTGCTTGGCGTTCGAGGCCCAGGCGGCACCGTTCTGTAGGTAGGTGATGGTGGTGCCGGTGACTTGGGCGAAGCGGGCCCCGACGGTGAAAAAGGTCGCCTGACGCATGTAGCCGCGCAGCACGATGTCCTTGGGGCCCTGCAGAGCGATGGTCTCGACGGCTTGGTCGATCTCGTCGCTCATGGTCGCCCAGTCCGCCGGATCACGGGGTCGGCGTCGCAGGGGTGCTGTGTCGCCCTCGTACAGATCGACCCAGTCGAGGACGACGGTGGCGTCATCCGGATGCGGGTCGTGTTTGATCGCCTGCACGAGGAGTACGGCGCGGGGATCGTCGGCGTGCAGACTCACTCGCTCCATCTCCGTGCGGATGTCCTCGGGGCTGAGGACTCTCCTGCCTTCGCGTACCCATTCGGCGACGAGGCCGACTCCGCGGTCAAGGGCGTCCTTGTCGGAGAGCAGACCGTTGGCGAGCATGAGGGTCCGTGCCCGGTCTTCCTCGCTGCTCACGGTCAGGCCAACCTTGAAGAAGAGAGCGTCGAGCATGGCGAGAACCTCGTCGCGGTCGCACTTCAGAAGTTTCGCCCAGTCGTCGATGCGGCGGCCCGCGTCGGAGGCGGGATCTGCGAGGCGGGCTAACGGGTTGAGGCAGTCGGTGCGCCCGTCGACGAGGCTCAGCAGCGGGTCAGCAGGGTCGAGCGCCCGGTTGGTGGTCAGTTCCATGATCGGCGGGGCGTCGTCACGGTGGCGCAACAGTTTCCAACTCGCGTGGAACTTGGTCAGCAGCGCCTTGCCCGTCTTGCTCGGCGGGACGGTCAGGTAGGCGTCGTTGATGAGGTCGGCAGTCTGGGCTGCCCACTTCACCTGCGCGTACCGGTGCCGGTCGGCGTTGGCGCGGAGGATGACGTCGTCCACGTTGCCGGCACCATTGGATTCGATCTCCAGTTGGCTGTACGGGCTGCGGGGCTGGATGACGCGCATCGCCGCCGACCACGCGATGAGGTCCTGGTAGTGGAACCCGGATCGCAAGTTTCCGACCCGGGACCGCGAGCCAGCGGCAGGACGTGGCCCGTTCATCGGTGTTCCTCCGTTGCGGTTGGGCAGTATTCGTCGGTGGAAAGGATCAGGGGGACGGCGACCGCTTGGTCGCCGAAGCAGGTCCAGGCGTACGCCGCCGGCCGATCCCACCCTGGGTTCGCGACGGCGATGATCGAAACGATGGCCTCGAAGCCGAGATCGGGGTCGGCGAGCAGCCGTGCGTACGTGGCGAGATCGCGTTCGCTGGGGACTGGGGCTGCGGCGAGGTGGGTGTGCCATTCGCCGATCCAGATGCTGCCGTCCCGGGTGAAGGCGTCGTGAGCGAGCTGCCGAGCGTGTCCTAGATCGCGGAGGAAGAAGTCGGGCTGCCGTACTGCCGTCGGCCCGGGATCGCCGGCGACCCGGACTTCCGCCACGCCCTCGTGGAGGTGGCCGAGCAGGATGCCTCCGGTCTCGTTGCCGTCCAGGGAGCGACCGCATTCTCGGCTGAAGACGGTGTGGGCGGCAGGCGTGAGATGGACGCGCTGGACCGGCGACTCGACGGTCACGGTTCCTCGCAGGTCGGGCAACCGGGTACAGGCGGGCGAGCGTCCAGCCAGCGCAGTTCTCCGGCGCGTGCCAGGTCGAACGGCGGCGGCCAGCCGGGTTTCGGGCGGAGCGCGAGCAGCCCGTGGTCACCGGGCAGCCGCTGGTCCGGGTGGCCCGCACGTTCCAGCAGCGTAGCGACGGTGGCCTTGGCGGCGAGTTGGCCGACCAGGTGAAGGTCGGACCCGACTGCGGTCATGGGTCGGTGGCGGGTGCCGGTGCCGTAGCCGGCGTCCAGGGCGGGTTCGGGGTCGATGGCTCCGGCGTCGGAGAGTGCCTGCCGTTGGCAGACCAGGCATCCCCGGTCCGGCCACGGCCGTAGTCGCAGGATCTCGCCGATGCCGCCGTCCTCCAGCACGCAGGCGAGTACGGCGTCCAGCCCGGCGCGGCGGCCTAAGTGGCTGACGACCCGGCGCGGGGCAACGCCATCGGCGGTGCACACGACGAGGTCGCTGCGGGCCAGGAGCGGCCGGACCTTGTCGGCGTCACGGATGACGTCGAGGGCGTGCGGCTCGACGCTCGTGCCGGGCCGCATTCGTTCGAGGTCGTCACGGAGGGCGAAGACCTTCATCTTGCCGACCTGTGCCGGGCCGCTGACGTGACGCACGAGGTTGTGCCAGAGCAGGCGGTCAGGGTCGACGAGCACCAGCCGGCCTACACCGTAATCAGCGAGGGCGTGCACCGTAGCGCCGCCGATGCTGCCGGCCCCGACCACGGTTACCGTTGCCGCAGCCAGGCTGTCGACCGGCCACTGCGGGGCGAGTTGCGCGTGGCCGACGACCTGCGGTTCGCAGGCCACGTCCAAGGGCTCAACGCCGTCGGCGGCAACGCGCCAGGCCGCGAACTCGATGATCCCAGCACCGGGATAGTCGGCTTCCACGTCGGGCGCATACGTCAACGCGATGTAGTCGCTGCGGCCCGGGTTCTTGAACCCGGAGCGTATTTGCTCGGCGAAGTACGCGACGGTCAGCGCGCTCTGGCGGTGTCCCGCGGCCACCCCATGGACGTGGAGGTCCGCTGTGGCTCGGTACCAGAAGCCCCCTTGGCGAGCTTCGCCGGAGTTCAGGAAATGCGTTCGCGGCGTCATTCCTACGGGGAGGGTCAGCCCCTCCTTCACGGAGATCGCGCACAGGAAGCCGACGTTCTCGGCGTCGGAGACCCTGAAGGTCGCACTTCCGTGGCTGCCTGCGGCACGCAGTCGGTCAACGCCCTCGCGCGGGACCATGACCAGTAGCCGGTTCACGTGGCGACATCCAGTTCACGCTCTGCCTGTTGATCACCGAAAGCCTTGATGGCCTTGGCCGCGACCGCGACCAGGTGATCGGACTGCGCGTCGTCGACGATGCCGTGCAAGGTCATTGCCTCGATCACACCAGCCTTCATCAGCGCGTACTCCACCCGCCAGCCAGCCGCTTTCAGCAGCAGGTCCAGCACGGACCCGTGGCCGTTCCAGGTGGCATCGTCCTGCAGCAGACACAGGCTGCCGTTGCCGTTGACGTGCCACTTGTGGTCCGTGCGCTGGGCGATCCCCGGTCTCGGATCTCCTGGATAGATCAACGGCGCGACCATCGGGTAGGCGTGCCCGTACACGAGAAGGGCCTCCAGACCCTCCTCGCCAACCAGCACCGGCAGGCCGGCGGGCTCCGGCCGGTCGAACGGCCACCGAGGCAGCCGCCCAACCCATCCGCCCGCGCCCCCGTCAACCCACTGCAATCCGGGGAACAATTCGCCGATCTCGGCCTTGTCACGGGCAAGTCGACGCGGCTCGCACTGCCACCACGTCACCGCGTCGCCATCGTCAGATGTCATCGGTCAGCCCTGCGGGGCGTCCTTGATCGGCCGAGGAACGATCAACGCGGGTCCGGTCACGACCGGGCTGACCTCTTTTTTCGACGGTGCCGGGAAGCCATCGCCGAAGATCTCCTGCCAGGCCCGGAGCGCGTCGTCCGTGTCGCCAGCCGCCGCATGTTCGCACGCGCGCGTGGCGATCTCCGACGCCTCCTCCAGCGCGGTCCGCAGGCCGATCTTGTCCAGGTCGGGCTGGATCAGGCCGCAGTGGCCCGCCGGGTCCTCGATCGACGTGTTCACCCGCACCGCGGCGGACGTGAAGAAGGCCCGCAACGCCTCAGCCCGGCTCCCAGAGCGGGGCAGGCATTCGAGAGCTAGGACCTCGATCAGCAGTGACTTGATCTTGCCCTCGACCTTCACGGATCGTCGCCAGTCCTTGAGGACGCGCACGATCGGCCGGAAGTACGCCCAATCCGCCTGATGGCTGGCCACGCGCCGGATGAGGTCCTCCGGGTCCGCGGTCACCCACGTCTGCGACAGCGCCTCCGGGATCAGCAGCGTGCCGTCGACCTGTCGAAGCGCCGGCATCGTGTCGACGGTGAATGCCTCCGGGTCGTCCGGGTCGTCGATGAAGCACTTCACCGCGTGGTTGCGCCAGCGGGCCAGCCGAACCAACTTGTCGATGGTGCCGTTGGTCGCCCCCAGCAACGCGTTGACCCGCCCCCGCGTATAGTCCAGGGCCTCCTCGGCCGAGTCGCCGGGCTGGCCCCAATCCGGGTGGTCGTCCTCCACGTACACGACCACCAGGTCCACGTCGTGGATCGGCTTGAGCTGCGTGCTGCGTCGCAGCGAACCCGACCCGAACACCTCCGCGACGTCACTCTCGGCCTCGAACGCCTCCTTGAAGGTGTCACGCCGAGCGCGGGCCAACACCACCTGCATCCGCTCGGCGTCCACGGTCTTCTGGAACTCGCCAAACGCCTCGTCTACGCCCATCTCTCTCCTATACGGTCAAACCATCGCATCGGTGGGCGACCGCCGGACTCGCACGTAACCCACGGTCACCAACCTCGCTGGCGGGCCGTCCATTCCCGACTTCGCGTCGAAGATGCTGACCGTATCGCCGGGGTACGACATCCAGTCCGGGATCACGCTTCCATCGGCGGAGATCCGGGCTCGGTGCACCTCACCCGGCGAGGCCACCCACTGCCCCTAACCCCGACGACGCCCTCTACGCGCTCGGGCGTCGCCACTACAGCCAGCCACTGAGGAGCAGCCCCATCTCACCACGCCGCGACGGCAGCTCCGGTGATGCGTACGTATTCGTTGGCAAGCGGGAGGCCGATAGCATTCGATCTCCGCGCACTTGTGCGGTTCGGCGTTGACCGGCTGGCCGTAGCGTGCGGGCTCGTACACAGCGGCGAAGACCAGCCCCACGCGACCCTGGCCAGCCCAGCCGCGGTGATGATCCATGGCGGCGAGTCGCACCATGCCGCGGTCCAGCCA
The DNA here is from genome assembly GCF_022229015.1 of Micromonospora foliorum. Lineage (GTDB taxonomy): Bacteria > Actinomycetota > Actinomycetes > Mycobacteriales > Micromonosporaceae > Micromonospora > Micromonospora foliorum. Next base: position 27,937 of record NZ_JAKKFF010000045.1, on the reverse strand, counting down.
CGCGCCGATCTCCTCCGACGTCTCGCGCACGACTGCGGTGACCACGCCCTCACCGGCTTCGAGTTTGCCGCTCGGCAGCACCCGTCGACCGTCGGCATACCCCGTCCCCTGTCGAAGACCGAGCAGGACACGATCGCCGTCAGCGGTTCTGTCTGCCATCGCGACGACCGAGATCGGGCGGCAGCGTCTGCTCTTGCGATCAGGCGGTCCAGGTCAGAAGCCAGCGTCCGAAAGCATCCATACCCTGCGCAGCGGTACCTGGGCGCGGATCTCTTCCGGCAGCCGGTCATACGTACGCAGCACGGCATCGACCACGTCAGCTGCCTCCCACACCCTCACCCGCAGGTGCTGGTTCTTCAGGGTGTCGCGGGCTGGCTTCGTCAGGCCGCCCCAGGCGACGAGCAGGCCCTGCTCGGCGCCGTGCGTCGTCATAACTCCGTGGAGCTGCGCGACGATGGGTGACCCGATCTGCGAGCCGGACTTGACCTGGGCGAGCAGGCGGGGGCTGTCGAGACCAAGCGGGCCGCGTCCGGCAGTGATGTCGATGCCGCCGTCCGGACCGGGGGGTGCCAGTGTGCAGTGGAAGCCTTCTGCGGTGAGGATCGCGGTGACGAGCGTCGCCAGATCGTGGCCAGCAAACTCCTCTGCGATGCGGGCGGTGATCTGATCGAGGGCGACCTGCTCGATGTCGGCCGCCAGCTCCGGCTCGTCGACGTCCGTCTGCGCGGCGGTATCGCTGGCCTGGCTAGTCGCGGCGGTCTTCGGCGTGGTGCCACTCAACGCGGCGTTGCCGGGATCGGTGCCGTACGTAAGCAAGTGCTCCAGCCGAGCGGTGGCGTTGTTCTTGCTCGGCGCGAAGATGGACATGGCACTGCCGAGGGTGAACAGCAGATCCTGCTTGACCGCAGCGCGTGGCAAGTCGATGCGTTGCCAGTCGACGGTGACGACATGCCGGCGGTCGGCCTCCCCCTCGTCGGCGCGATAGTGGTAGCCGCCGGTCACGCGTCCGAGGGCGATCTGCTTCGTCGTCTTCAGCGGCATGACCAGTAGATCCTTGGGACGGATGCGGGACCGCAGGGCCCACAGCTGCCCGGTAAAGTTGTGCCGCTTGCCCACCGACGCGCCCGGCCACGTTGCCTCAACGACCTTCGCAACGTCCTCACGGCTCGCGCAGTGGCTCAGGTCGGGGACCTCGCGCCATCCGCCGCCTGAGAACCCGTTGACCAGAGCCCACTGGTCACGCTCACCATGCCGCCCGGACCGAATCACCCACGCATTCGCCATGCGGTGCATCCTCCTACCTCGGTTGTCGCACGTCGACCGCCTGCCGCAAAAGCGACGTTCGCCGGGACGGCGGGGCGAGGTCGCCCAGCACGGCGTGAAGAGCGACCTGGCTTCGCCTGAGCCCTCGCTGTAGGGCGCGCTCCCGGCCGGAGTCGCAACCTCCGCCGACGGCCACGAGGTCCGCGCTGGGCCTGCGGACCGTGACACCGACGTCCGGCCTTGGCCACAACGGCTGATGTCAGACGTGGATGCCAACGGCCAGACTGGGGGTGTGGCGACAGTAGAAGGGTGGCCACTTGGCGGACCTTCCAAGGGACGACTGGTCCCGGCCGAGGCCGCCGCCGAGGGTAGCCCACCCGATGCGGATCCGTCGTTTGACCAGCTCCGCGGTGCCATATGCGCTTCGGTTCATGACCTATACACCCATGACTTAGACCTACTGGGAACCACTGAGCGGGTAGTGGTCGGGCGCTTGATGATCTACCTCAACAGGCACCTGACCGGCCTGTCACTGAACGGCTTAGTACTCGACCAGGACTACGAGCGCGCCGGCCAAGTGACAAAGAGGCTGATCGGTGCAGGACTCAGTCGCAAGATCATCCCGGACATGATTGTCCACCGACGACACGAGCTGGGCCCCGCAGGCAACCTGCTCGCGATTGAAGTCAAGACCCACAACCGCGAGGACGGGAGGCTCCACGACTTCGCCAAGCTCTCGGTTCTCACCGGGCACGCCGCCGAGGCGATGGCCTACGACAAGTGCCTGCGCTTGCTGCCGAGCAACCCAGTCCCGAGTGACCAGAACTTCCGGGGCCACGTCAGCCTTCCCGCCAGCATGTGTCCCTACAAGCATGGCCTCTGGCTGCTCCTTGAACCCGATGGACCCCAGTACTGGTGGTGGTCCAGCGGGAGCGGCCCCCGGCGACTCGGCTGCGACATCGAGCCTTAGCAGCTCCACCGGTCGGCCCCTTCTCAGGCGTCATGCCAAAGGGACGTCGCGCCGGTGGTGGCGACATCGATAATCGTTGATCACGACTGCCTCACCGGCGTCGGCGAGGACCTGCATCTGAGGTGCGCGTGGAGCAGGAGATCGACAAGATTGGCGGTCCGCGCCTGGGTGAGTCGTGCATCGAGCCCGGCCGAGTCTCGCCGCAGAACAACAGGCGACCAGCCGGATTGCAGATCTGAGGTTCCCCGGCGACTCGGAGGCTTCGCGCCAAGCCGCGCTCCACGGTAAAGTTCCCAGGCTCCAGACTCCCTGTCTCGCTCCTCCTACTAGGCTGCGGCTACCGTGACTGCCAGGTAGTCCTCGTGGGAACGAGGAGATTCGAACCCAGGAGTACCTCTTGTCGAGCCTCGTTCAGGGCTTGTCATTGCTTGTCAAAACCCCTTGTTACCATCCGCAACCATCCCGACTTTGTCATTAACTCTCAGAACTAGGCGCTGAACTGCACAGACCACGAACAAGCAGTGGTCACTTCTTGTCACTGGTTGTCAACCTCAGCCGGGGGTTTTCGGGGGGTAAACGGGGGCCTACCCAGAACGCGCAAGGTCTGAACGCACCCGCTTCCTCTGCCGCCGGAGGCCTGCGCATCTCACAGCCCTGCTCCAGCAGGTCGTCGACGACATCCTCGACCAGATCCGCGACGGACGCCTCAACCCCAACGACCCACTACCGTCCGCCCGCAAAATGGCCGATCTCTACGGCGTGGCCTCCATGACCGCCCAACGCGCACTACGCGAACTCCAACACCGGCGCATCACCTACAGCGTCGCCGGCAAAGGCACCTTCGTGCACCCCGACGCCTTCGACCTCCTACGCGGCGGCACCCTCCGCGAACCCATCGACGACCCCGACCTCCGCCGCAGAGTCGCCGCCTACCTCGCCGACGAGCAGGCCATCACCATCCGCTACCACCACGCCCGCACCGCCGACGACAAGAACGCAGCCCTGCACGACCTGCTGCGCCACGCCGACACCACCAACGACCTCATCGACGACGTGATCAAATACCAGGCCGACCGAGGCAACCTCGCCCAGCAGCCCGAGCACCTCCAACGGGCCAGCGACGGCGACCAGCCCTCGCCGCCCGCCAAGCGTCCCCGCAGCAGCCGCAACCGCGCACCTAAGCAATGAGCCAGCCGGACCAAGGCCCTCGACCGAGATCCGATTGGCTCAAAACTGCTCTACAGGATCAAGACGGCGCGCACGCGCTACAGCCGTTCCGGCCCCGCGCGCACACGCCCACACAACAAAACCATGAACCTCCAGCGATCAAGAGCCTTCGCGGTTGAGGGCCGCAACGATCGCTTCACGCCCCCAGCTCTCCACGCGCTACCGGCGATCGACGCCGCACCGCTGACGCGGCGCGCCACCGCGCAATCCCCGACCATAATCACAAGTTGTGGCAGCGAGCGAGGGCCTGTCTCGCTAACGGTGTTTCCGGCGATCTTGGTTAGTAGGTTTCAGCGGCTGGGAAGCGGTCGCTGAAGGTGATGGCGAAGGCGTTCAGGGCGGGTTTCCAGCGCGTCGTCCATCGGGTTCTTCCTGCTCCGGTGGGGTCCAGGGATCGGGTCACCAGGTACAGACACTTCAACGCGGCCTGCTCGTTGGGGAAGTGGCCGCGGGCCTTCACCGCCCGGCGGTAGCGGGCGTTGAGCGACTCGATCGCGTTCGTGGAGCAGATGACGGTGCGGATCTCCACGTCGTAGTCGAGGAACGGGATGAACTCCGCCCAGGCGTTGTCCCACAGCCGGATCACCGCCGGATACCGCCCGCCCCACTTCTCGGCTAGGTCGTCGAACGCGGCCCTGGCCGCTTGGGCGTTGACGGCGGTGTAGATCGGTTTGATGTCGTGCTTCAGCGCGTCCCAGTACTTGCGTGAGGTGAGCCGGAAGGTGTTGCGGATCAGATGGATGATGCAGGTCTGCACCACCGTGCGGGGCCACACGTTCGTCACGACCTCTGGCAGGCCTTTGAGCCCGTCGCAGACGAGGAAGAACACGTCCTTCACGCCTCGGTTGCGCAGGTCGGTCAGCACACTCATCCAGAACTTCGCGCCCTCACCACCGGTGCCGGCCCACAGCCCGAGGATGTCTTTCTCCCCGTCGAGGGTGACCCCGATCGCTGCGTAGAACGGCCGGTTCGCGACCTGCCCATCCCGAACTTTGACCACGATCGCGTCGATGAACACCGCCGCGTAAATCTCGTCCAACGGCCGGTGCGACCAGTCGGTCATTTCCTCGATCACCTTGTCGGTGATCCGCGAGATCGTCTCCTTACTGACTGAAGCCCCATAGATCTCGGCGAAGTGGGCCGAGATCTCGCCCGTGGTCAGCCCTTTGGCATACAGCGACAACACGACCTCGTCGACCCCGGACAGGCGGCGCTGCCGCTTACGGACGATCTGCGGCTCGAACGTGCCCGCCCGATCCCGCGGCACATCGATGGGAACCGGCCCGGACGCGTCGGTCAGCACCGTTTTCGGCCTGGTTCCGTTGCGGATGTTGCCCGCACCGGCGCCGGCCGGATCGTGTTTCTCGTAGCCGAGGTGATCGGTCATCTCCTCGTTCAACGCGGTCTCCAGGACCGTCTTGGTCAACTGCTTCAACAGCCCATCCGGGCCGGTCAGCGACAGGCCCTGTTCCTTCGCCGCCCGGACCAGCTCGGCTGCGGCTTTCGCCTCGGCCGACGGCTCGGGCCGCTTCTTGCGTCCGGTCTGGTTGTTCAGTGTCGCGGTCATCACGGCACCCTCCTCACCAGGCACAACGCCCGGCAGGTCAGGCCGGAAACACCCTTAGATCCACAGACCCGCGAGCGAAGACACGCATCGAGGTACGCGTATGGGTGGTGCATCGATGACGGCAACCGTGACGGCAACGCGGGCCGACCACGAGCAACCTGTACGACCACCCGTCACCCTCCGGCTTCGTAGCCACTCCGTCGCACCATCGAAAATGCGATCTCGTTGGCCTCAACCTCTCATAATCCGCCTTGATCCTGAAATACCGCCATCCGATCTCTGCGGCTCAACGCACTACCTCAAAGCACTCAACCGATAACCGTCGACAAGTAGGCGAACCGCCTTCATAAGTTGAAGCCGATCATCCAACTCCCGAAGCGCTAGGAACGAGTCGCGCCGGATGTCCAGCAGCGACACCGTGGCTTCTCCGTCTCGTTCCACAAACCAGAGATGACATCGCCATGTCTCAGGAAGAGCGACTGAGCCGCCATTTTTAATAGTTGGAATCACGATTGCGTTTGTACTCTCACCCACCTGGGAGATGAGAGCCGCTTCGGAGCTCCATGTGGCCGACGATCCGTCCACCTTAGCCTCAGCATGCAACCTGACCAGCACAGATACGGGGGCTAGCCTGACACTGAAGGAGGGGTCATCAACTGCTATCGTTAACTGCTGACGAATTTCCGATGAGCTCACAACCGGATCCATGTCAGTCCCAGAACCCATCGCTCGGCATCTGTCGCTGGTATTCATCGATGCGCACCCGCATCCCCGGAGTAATAGTACTGTTTGGGTCATTCATACGCCGCTGAAGCTCTGCAATTCTGTGGTGACCGTTCATAATCGTTCCATCTCTCGTGACTAGCACGGCACCGCCATCCGCCGGATTATTGAATGACCTCAGGAGATCTTCGTCGCTAAGCTGCCGAAGGCTAGCCGCCTTGTTGGGATCGATCCCGTGGATCGGCTTTAGATCACCCAACTCGCTCGCCGCGCGTGTTCCGCACCCTGTGTTGTGCACGAGGACGGGCGTGTTGCCGGCCATCACATAGTACGTGTGGATGTCGGCAACGGTTAGGTCACGCATGGCGCGCGAGCCGGCGTAGTTGTCAACGCCTGTCACCCGAACGACTGCACCACCGTTGGAAAGGAGTCCTTCGCCCGGACGCAGGTCCTTCGCTTCTATCCAGTCGCTGCGGTCGATGCTCCAGAACGGATGGTTTTGGGTCGTCTCCAGAACTTCTACGGGCTGGCTCGCCGGTTGAACAGTGACGTTGGCGAGGTCGGTGTCTTGGTTCAGGTGGAGCTGTTCGACCTGCTCGGTGTCGGTCTCACCGGTTTCTGGATCGTACGCGAGTACTTCGTCGCCGATTTTGACGTCGCCGATCGGGCGGGTCGTGCCATCGGCGAGGAGGACTAGTGTCTGTGGGGCGAAGCTGTGACAGCCGCTTCCGGGCACGGGTTTGCCGCTCGACATGCCGGCGCTGCGGGACGCGTTGGTGCTCACGCTGCCGGCAATTCTGGCGGCGACGACGGTGACGAGGGCACGGCCGGCGGCCACCAATATTTCAGATATGACCATGCCAAGCGCAATCTCACCGGCGTGCATCATTGATTCGGGGCACTTTGCGACGCCGCAGTCCCACTCCCAGCCGTACTGGTTGAGGCAGCTGGTGTAGTCCGAGAACTTGCCGGCGCAGAGGATCTGAATCTCGGCTTTGATTGGGTCGTAGTCTTGCTCAATCACTGCCATGCGATACGTAAGGCAGTCGCCTTTGTGAGCCTTGCAGTTGATGTTGTCGTCGGTGTAGGTCGCGAGGAAGACACCCTTGGCTGCAAGACGTGCCGCCTTTTCGTTGCCGCCGCCAGGGGGTGAGGGGTTTGCCGCCTCTTCTTCTTCTCTTTCTTGGTCGATTCGCTGGCCGCCGCCCGGGTCGAGGCCGCTGGGGTCGGAGAGGGTGATGGGGCTGTTGTTGGCGTAGGAGTAGCCGTTCCAGTGCTGTGGGTCGGTCAGGTCCATGAGCGGGTCGACTGAGATGAAGCGGCCCAGTGTTCGGTCGTACTGTCGGGCGCCGATGTTGATCAGGCCGGTGGGGTCGTTGTCGCCGCCGACGAAGCCCTTGCTGTTGGGCCAGGTGGGGTTCGTTCCGCGTGGGGTGCCGTAGGGGGTTTGCCTACGGATGTCCACTGTTTGGGTGCCGGCGTTGACGGCGACCTGTTGGGTACCTTGGTGGTCACTGTAGAGCCAGGTCAGATCGGTGACCGCCGACCCCGCAGTGCGGCTGGCAATGGTCGTGCCGGCGAAGTCGTAGTAGCGGGTGCCGGTCGCTACGCCGCCCTGGAAGCGAATCTCCTGGCCGGGGAGGTACAGGGTGGTGCCGGTGGTGTCTTTGCGGATGAGCCTTACACCGTCGGTGTCATAGATGTTGGTCTCGATGGGGTTCCCGGCGACGCTGACGGTGGCGAGCTTGCCTTCGGCATCCCAGCCGAGGATGTGGTTGTTGGCGCTGGTGAAGCAGTTGTTGCTGGCGCGGTTGAAGCTGGGCCGGCAGGTAGTGTTGCCTGACTTGTCGTATTCGTACTTGTTGCTGGTGGTCGTCCGATCAGGGTTTACGGTCTTCACGTTGGTGACGGCGTGGGGTCGTACGACTCCCGGGCCACCGTCGGGCACGGTATAGCTGCGGGTGGTTTTTCCGCTGCTGTCGTTGCTGGTTTCGGTGCGCCGGCTGCCGGTGTCGGTGAAGGTCCAGTCCAGCCAGTACGGTGCCGGCCCGCCGAGGTTGGCGAGGACGGGATCGACGTCGCAGGAAACGCCGGCCTTCGGGGTCCAGGCGGTCGTCAAGCGCCCCAGGGCGTCGTCGCGGAAGCATTGAGCGTCCGCCTCACCGACCTGTGGGCTGTCGGTGATCGACTCGAGGTTGCCGGCGTCCTGGTAGGAGTAGCGGCGGTCCGAGACCGTGCCGGCAACCGTCGAGCGCTCGATGATGGTCCGGTCGACGCGGCGGGTTGCCCCATCGCGGTAGACGGTGTCCTGGGTGAAGTTGCCGCTCCCGGGGATTTTGTAGATCGAACCGCTACGTTCGCCGTACGCGGTGTAACTGGCGGTCGCAATGGTGCCCACGAAGCCGGTGAGGCTGGTGTCGAGGCGCACGGGCATGCCGGTCGTGGAGTCGTAGTCGGTGGTCAGCTGCTCGTTGACGAGGCCGCCGCCAGCCGGGTAGGCGATTTTCGTGGGGGCGCCGGTGAACTGGGAGTAGCTGTACCCGAAGCCGTAGGTGTCGCCGAGGTCGGAGTTCCACGGCATCACGTAGTCGACGCCGGTCGGTTGGTAGCGCTCGTTGAAGTTGCCGACGTGCCACTCGTACTTGCTGGCGGTGCCGGCGGAATCGTAGTCGTAGCGGATCTTCTGGGTGAGCTGCCCTTTGAATCTGGGGTTCGGCTCGCCGTAGAGGGTGTCGTATTTCCACTCGGAGCGCAGGCGTCCGGAGGCGGAGTCGTCGCGGAGTTGTGTCTTGCGGCCCAGTTGGTCGTAGACGTACCAGAGTGCCTCGCCGCGGGCGTCGACTGTCTGCTTCAACGCGTTGTCGTCGTAGAAGGCGCTGGTCGTGGTGCCCTTGTCCGGGTCGGTAGTGCGCCAGAGGCGGCCCTTGGCGTCGTACTCGTTGATCCACTCGTTTCCGGCGGAGTCGGTGTTCTTCGTCGCCTGGCCCTTGCGGTTGAAGGCGTAGGTGCTTTCCAGGTAAGGGCCGTTGACGCCGGAGGGCGTGGTGTGTTGCCGAAGTCCGACGGTGCGGCCCTCGACGTCGGTGACGGTGGTGGTGGGAGTGCCACCCTCCGGCGGGGTGACCTTGGTCAGGTCACCCTCGTAGCTGCTGACGGTGCGCCACTTCTCCAGCAGATTCGTGACGTTGTCGCCGGCCAGGAAGATGCTGTTCGTGGGGCGGGACGCCTGGTCGTAGACGGTCCGGGACACCGCGGGTACGGACCAGTCCGGTTCCGACCAGAGGACGCCTGACGGGGCGCCGGGCTCGGCGTGGGCGGCGTAGCTTGCCGCCTCGCGCCCGTACGCGTCGTAGAGGGTGTCGGTGACGACCCGGTCGCTGCCGCCGCCCAGCGACGGCGACTGGGTTTGCCGCGGACGCAGCAGTCCGTCGAGGATCTGCTGCGAGGTGACGTAGACGCCGTCGGCGTTCAGGGTCTTCGACGTGACGTAGGGGTAGCTGTCGCGTCCCGCAGCGAACGTGTAGGTGTACTGCGCCGAGGGTGTGTTCGGGTTCGCGGCGCTGGTCCACCCCAGGGTCCATACCTTGGCCACGCGGCCGAGCGCGTCGTACTGGACTGTTGAGGTGACGTTCGCGTTGGGGTCGGTGGTCTGTGTGGTCGAGCCCCAGTAGGGGTTCGTCTGCACCGTCGACGACCAGTTCAGCTGGTTGGTGCTGGTGACCCGGGTGATGGGTCCGCCGACGGCGGGGGTGTATGCGGTGGTGGTGATGTTGCCCTTGATGTCGGTCGAGGTCAGTTGCTTGCCGGCGACGTCGTAGGTGGCCTGGGAGGTCGTCTGCCACGTCGTCCCGGTGCCGGACGTCCAGTCCTTGAGCTGCTCGGTCTTGGTCCCGGAGCCGAACGTGGGTGCGGTGTCGGCGCTGGTCGCGCCGTCGTAGTAGACGCGGGCGTCGGAGATGACGTCATCGACACTGGTGGGGGCGGTACCGCAGGCCAAGGCGGTGGTCGTGGTCTGCTTGACCAGCTGTGTGAGGTTCTTGCCCAGATTCTGGTTGTAGGTGTACGTGGTGCACTTCTCGTCGCCGGCCTTCAAGTATTCGCCGTCGTCCTGCGACCACTTGACTGTGCCGTACGTGTGGTCGTAATCGCTCGTCCGGCGCGAGGTGCGCCACCCTCGGGAACCATCGACGCCCAGCGCGGTGCCGGCGTAGGTCGCCTGGGTCTTGACGAACCGCGCTTCAACAAGATCGCCGTTGATGGTGCGGCTCGCGGTAGGGTTCGACCGCCAAGGCACGTTCACCGTCTTCGACACCGGCTTGGTGTCGACGCCGTTAAAGACGACCTGCTCGCGGATCTGCCCGGCGAACTGGTCCTCGTCGTAGACGGTCTCCGAGCCTAGCGACGCTGGCACGGGCACGCTGCGGGTACCGCCCGATGGGCTGAGCTTGTCACCGTGCATGCCGCGCAGGAACGTCGTTTCGGTCAACGTCTGCGGGTTGCCGCTGTCCCCGACCCGGGTGTTGACCTTGTCGTAGCCGCGCCACTGTCCCCACGTCTTGCGCTCCGGCCTGGTCAGGCCGTCATCATCGTCGAAGTGCCACGCCGGGGAACCGGGATAGTCATACCAGGTGTGCGTGGTCGGCGACTTCCCCTTGGGAAGCTGCACGTCGTCCTGGGCCACGTGCTCGACGCGGTACTTGTGCCACCACTCGGTGACCAGCGTGTTGCCCGTCGGGTCCTGCGGGTCGGGCACCTTCACGGGGTAGCAGCGCCGGGTGTTGCTGTGCGGCGCCAGCGCGGCGACGATGGCGGCGGTGCACTCGGCCGGCGAGTAGTCGACCTTGATGCGGGCGCCGGTCTCCGTGACGATGCTCGACAGGCGGAGCCAGTTGTCGGTGGGACTGTGCTCGGTGTACACCCGGTTCGGTTTTGACTCCGCACCGAAAGTCACCTGCGGGAGGTTGATGGCGGTGGTGCCGACCAGGCCCGCGTGGTCGATGCGGTCCAGCCACAGGCCCTCGTGGGTGGAGTCGGCCGTCGCCGAGAAGGTGTGCCCCAGGGTCCAGGACTCGACGGGCTGCCAGTCCGGGGTTGATTTGGTGGTGTCCCACACCTGGGTGGTGACCGTCTTCAGCCGCTTGGTGGTCCAGAACGTCGGCGTGTACTGCTGCGGGCAGGACGTGGCCGATGCCTTGCAGTCCTGGTCCCAGGGGGTGTCCTTCCAACTCGCGGTCACCGGGGCGGCCTCGGTGCCACAGGTGGTGAAGCAGCGCATGTCCGTGGTGAACAGGACCTGCGCGTACGGGGTGGTGCTGCGTTCGGTGACGCCGTGCGTCGCAGAGGTTCGGTCGTAGGTGCCGTAGTCGATGCGGGTGAGGTAGCCGGCCCGGTCATAGGTCACGTCGTCGGAGTCGGTGACGTTGCGGGCGTACTTGTTGGTCTCCTTGCCGTACCAGAGCGACATGGTGTTACCGCGCACGTCGACGACGTAGTCCAGGTTCCACCGCCACGCCTGCACGCAGTCCGATCCGGCGAACGTGCCCTTCGCGCACGGCTCATCGGTGTGGTTGCCGAACACCGGCACCGTGAGGGTGGAGTTCGTTACGGTCGTCTGGCCGGGCAGGTTGTGCCGGCCGAAGAAGTACTGGGTGCCATCGGTGGTGGTCACCTTCCAGTACTCACCCACGTCACCGTAAGCCGGGTCGCCGCTGTCGCCGTTGGTCGCACCGGTCAGCTTCTCGATCTTCGAGCCGTCCTCAACGCGGGAGTGCCAGCCCTTACCAGCCTGGTAGATGAGCTCGCCACCGCTGCCGTTGAGGCTCATCGTGGCGTTGTCGGAGCGCCAGCACTGGTCGCCGGTCCTCGTAGTGTTGGTCGCCCCGTTCTTCATGTCCTCGGCACAGGGCACGTACCGCCGCTCGATGAAACCGGACGAATAGTCGAAGCCCTCGCCGATCCACGACGGCTGATTGTTCGTCACCTCCGACCGGCCGTCGACAGTGGATGACGAGTAGCTCAGGGCGACCGACGGGGCCGGGCCGGTCGCCGGCGGCATGCGCAGCGGGTAGTTCCACGAGAAGTCACCAGCGCTACCGCCGCTGGACCAGGTGGACGAGGGGGCGAGGCTGGTCGCGCCGAAGTCACCGTCGGCCCCGGCAGACGCAGCGGCCAGCATGAGAAAGGAGCCGGATGGCGCAGTGGCCGACGCGACGCTCACGTCCGCGGTGGCGATTCCGGCGTTGGCGTCGTTCACGGTGTGCAGCGGCAACGACCGGCAGCTAGGGCTGGTGGGGTTGCTCATCGCGCACTGCGGCACCTGCCACAGACGCAGACGCGACGCCCAGGACCCACCGGCCGCGTACCGGAAGGAGTCGTAGTTGACCGACACCTTCGCCACACCGGTCGGTGCGCCCTGCGGGGCGGTCACCTGCAGCATGAGGCCGTCGCGCCACGCCTGCGGGAGGGTTGCCCGGTCCACGATCTTCACGTCGAGTTGGACCAGCGGCTCGCCGGCCTTGCCGGCGCCCCGCTCGACCCAGACCGGCAGCGAGCCGGCCCGCACGCCGCGGCTGCTGGCCGCACGGGCTCTGGCCGCACGGGCTGAGGTCGCGGCGAGGTCGACCCGCGCGGCCGCCGCAGCGGGCCATTTCGCTGCCGGTGAGGGGGCGGAGGTCACCCTGTTCTGCTGCCAGGCTTTGCCACCGGTTACCGGGCCGCCGTCGCGGTCGAGCTTCTCCGCGGGCGGCTTCGACGGCTGGCGCGGTGCCGCCGCCTGCGCCGGCACGTACGGCACCAGGGACAGCACCAAAGTAGCGATCACCGACCCGACCAACGGCCAGCGCCGGCCGTTCGTACCGTGAAGACGCCGGCGGACCCGCCGTGGGCCGCGCACAGACCGTGCCGACATGAACTGTTCCTCTCCGACGACCACTACAAAGCTTTGGGGGAATTCGACAGGAGCGACCGGCTGTTGCCAGACCGGCGGACCTCGACCTCTCCTGCTCGGCCTGGCGGGGCCAGGCCGAGCGGGAGATGGTTTACGGCCGGGTCACCGGTGCCATATGACGGTTCCGCCGGGGTCGAGGAGCACCAAGTCGCCGTTGTCTCGCAGCACTAGTTGGCTCGCGTTCGAGCCACGGGTGTTGGTGTGCCACACCGGCGTGCCATCCCGGCTGTAGACAACCAAGTTGCCGTCGGTCTGCAGGATGACATGGGCGCCGGGATTGCCCCGGGTTTCGGTGTCCCACAGGGGGAAACCTGCCTGGGTGAGGACGAGGTTGCTGTCGACACCCCGTTCGGGCTGCGCCACCACCTGGGCGAGTTCTGTGCGGGAGCCGTCCACGGATACCGGCTCGGCACAGGCCGCGGCCGGCGCCGATGCCTCGGCCTCCGACCGGGGCGACACCCGTACACGCTGGAGCCGCCCCAGCGGCGGGCACGGAGGCAGGAACGACGAGCGAACTGCCGGTGACAGCAGCGGCTACCCAGGCTGCCAGCCCACGACGGCACCGACGACCCATGCCACACGTCCAATCGATCAAGGAGCAGTGGCAGAGACGATAGGGCTAGCGATCCCTTCGCTTGGTCTCCTTGGGCCGCGCACAGGCTGACCGGCTCCACATCGGACCTCGCTGTCATCGCACGTTATCTATGACAATGCCTCCCTGAGCTTGATTCACTACGCCACGTAACCGATGTCAGTTAAACGTGCCGATCGCGTGATGTGCGTCATAGCCGTATCGGCGGAATCGTGCGGTCCACTGCTCGGCTGACCCTCGGCATCGATGTCGGAATGGGTGTGGCCGCCTAGTACTCCAACGTCATTTGGTGTCGGCGTACCGGCTCCGGTGCAGAGACAGGTACGGCTTGACGACAAAGTTGCATCGGGAGCGGGCCCCTTGCCGATGGTCGACTGCCTCGACGGCTGCGGGACTGACCGACAGGCCCAGTCAGTGACGTTGCGTAACGAGCGACCACCCAACACGGCGCGGCGCTCGGCTTCCGCATCTGCCGATGAGCGGATGGTTCGTCGATACCGGCAGTGACATGATCAAACCTATAGCGGACTGTTTACTTCCGGGCCCTCCGCCTTCGACCAGCATGGGCGAGGTTGTACATGTGGCATACGGGGCCGACCCTGTTAATCCTCATCGCCGCCACGGTCTTCCTGGTCCGCCTCGCAAGACCCTGACGACCTGCCTCGACCCCCAGGGAAGATAGTCGATGGGCTATCTTCCCTAGCTAGCCGCGATCCGCCGGCCCTCCCTCCCGTCGGTAGATGTCCCCGAAGGTCGTCCTTGGCTGGGCGTCGAGGAGCGGCCGACCGGCAGTACATAGATCGTCAAGCTGAGCATAGGAGCAAAAGGGTGCACTTGAGGCAGACCATGATCCCCTCCATCGCGGTCGCGGTGGCCATGACAGTGGCGGGATGCGGAGGAGCCACCGAGTCCACCGCGGCGAGCGCTCCGAGCCAAAGCGCCAGCGCGGTCCCATCGACCCCGCCGTCCTCGGCACCCGCAGGGAACAAGCTTGGCGATGCGATTCCCTTTGACGAAAACACCTCGACCATCACGTTCTACGGTTACAAGCACAACGCCACGCAATTCGGAAATCCATCAGACAGTGCCTATGTCTATGGCGCGATCGACCTCAAATACTGCCTCAAAAAACTACCCAAGGGATACTCCGCTGTCTCGATTGGCACCTCAAACTGGGTATTGAAATTCGGGGACGCTTCAATCAAGAGCACTGGCCACGCTGGCAGCAACGGCATGAAGCCCGAGTATCCCGACCGGAAGGAAATCAAGGTCGGGACCTGCGTTCGTGGTTGGCTTGAGTTCAAGGTACCTAAGGACGGAAAGCCGACTGCGGTGGAATATACGCCAGCAGGGGCTCCCGAACCAATCACTTGGACTCCGTGACGTTACCGTTCCAGCACCTGCGGCTGAGCGCCGGCCGAGGCACCCGGCCCGACACGGGCGCGAATCATCGACCTGACCCGGACGACCCCACCTTGAGATTGTTTACTTGGGGCAGGTGTGTTTGGGTACAGTTATTGCGGTTGGGGCAGCAATAACTGTACCCAAACCCCTTCGACTCGACGGGGTAGCAGGACGTGTCCGAGTCGCTCGCCTATGGCTCCCAAATTCGGGTGCCCAGACGCTGCCCAAGATCGGTGCGGGTCCGGCATACTGCCGCGTACCAAGCTCGGAACACCACTCCGTCACTGACGTGAGCGGCGCCCCTCGCAAAAACTCGGGCCGGTGGATCGACCGTGCCTTCAGCCAACCACCGCCCACGGTCGAGAACGACCTGGCGGCGCTGCGCATTCAGCGACGGCGGGGCGGTTTGCCGAGGAAATCATCGACCACGCCTGGTCCTGTACGCCGATCATGCTGTAGCAATCCAACAACGAGCGGGATCCCGACGGCGACGCGACGGGATCGCTGCGGTAATGGCGATGCGGCCGAGCCTGCTGTGCCGCACACTCGCCCGCATGGCCACGTCAGCGAGCAGCGTCGCCGAGCTGACTGGCGAGATGCTAGCCGTGGTGCCGCTCGATGGGCTCAACGAGCTCGATCGAAACAAGCCAACAAGAATCCGACATCGATTGGGCACGATCGTCCCTCACAGATGCCGCCCACCCCGGGCCGGCACGGAGTCGTCGGCGTCGAGACGGTGCCGCGAGAAGGGAGGACCGAGCCTTGTCTCTGCCGAAAAAGGCCGTCGCTGTGGGCGCCGCTGTGGGCATGACCGCAGCCACACTTGCCGTGGCTGCCCCGGCCAGCGCGGCGTCCAACGACATCCTCAACGGCAGCAAAATCGGCGTGGGGGTCATCCACGTTCGGGACGGCAACTACACGCGCGGAAACTACGACACCGTCCTCGCCGCAGGCCACCGTACGAGCGAGTTCTGGGCGAACGCCGCCGCTACTACATCGGTCCCGGCTACTGCGGTTACGAATGGACCCTCACCGGCGGGGAGCTGGCTCCTGACCGACGACAGCCTGGACCCTGGCCAGCACTACATTCCCACCACGGAAACCATCCAAGTGCCCGCGGCGCGTAGCTGACCGACCGATGACCAGGAGGGCACCCAAGCAGGGACCGCGGTGGGGTGTGCGCGAAAGGCCCCACCGCGAGCGGGCGCCGAACCGACCCGGACACCAGCCGCGTCAACCAGGCCGGCTCAGCGCGCCGCGAAAGTGGACGGATCGCCGGCCGCAGCCTTGGTAGTGGACTCGGGCGCGACCGGCGTGAACTCGTGTGGGGCAGTGTGAGGTGGTGGCCGGGTGGCCCCGCCTCCATTAGCGCAAACGGAGGTGCACTCACGCTGATCGGCCGGATCAGGTGGGCAAGTTCCCCGTCACGGCGGACACGCTGCGCCTACAAGGCCGCCGTGGTCTTGCCCAGGAAACCGGCGAGCGTGCCGTAGTCGACGTCTTGTCCCTCCGTGATGTCGACGGTCTTGCGTTCACCGTTTCCCATCGCCCGCAGGAATCCCTTGACCTCGGGGATGTCCGCTGCGTTGAAGACCATGAACGAGACCTTGGACTTGGCCACCGCGATGACGGCCGCGTGATGGCCGTTCTTGAAGTAGTGCGGCTTGCCGTACTGAAGCCGCTCCTCGACACCTGGAATAGTTTCGTCGATCATCGCACGCAGCTTTTCGCATACGTCGATCTGCCACGGCTGCGTCTTGTTGATGTACTGGGTGACGTCGTCGTTCACGGTCTTCCCCTTCATGGTGTCCGTAAAAGGCAGGTGCCTATCGTGCGTGTAGTGGACGAGGGTGGACTGCGCCTGCGCTCTCGCCCTTCATCGTTGGGGACCCCGGGCTCCTGACCCCACCCGACGAGCTTCTCCCCGGCCGGAGCGTAGTTCAGCAAGGCCACTCCCGAATCGAACGCCTGCGTGCCGACCAGTCGGAGGACCGCTGGCTCGTCCGAATCCTCGAAGAGACGCACGCCACCGCCCATCACGACGGGGTAGGTGACCAGCCGCAGTTCGTCGACGAGTTCGTTGCGCAGCAACCATCTGACCAGTGCGAGGTTGCCGTAGATCAGGATGTCGCCGTTTACCTCCGCCTTCAGCCTGGTGATCAGTCCGGCGACGTTGTCGCTGATGACTGTGGTGTTGCTTCACTCGCCCGGGTGCCGGCTGCGCTCGATGACCACCCGTGGCTGGTGGCTGACGACAGGGGCAGGAACGAGCGGCACCGCTCGCCGTGCGCGGGTCATTGGCGGGAGTCCGGGGCTCGGCGTGATTCCGGGCGGGGCATCCGGCTTGGACTCGACCGTGTGGGCGAGGTAGCAGGGATAAACGAACAAGCGAGGTGCTCAAGGGCTTGGGTAGGCCGTGTCATGACGACATGACAGCGCGACTGCCCGACACACCTACGGCCGGCACGTAGAGGGCTTGGACTGGCGATGGGCGCTTGAGACGACGATTTCGTGTTGCTGCGTACCGCGATGAGGACGAAATGGACGGCCGGCCGCGCCGCCACTACCGCCTGTCCCGCGCCGGCGACACCACGCTCAGCGAGGAGACCGATCGGCTGCGCGAAACGTCTGCCGGAACGCGCCTGGCGATTCCGACATGGCCCACCCGCGCCAGGCTGTAGCCCACCGCGATCGGCCTGATCGGGGTCATGACCCGCGTTGTCGCCGCGGGATCCTCCTCAGCGGCCTGACGTACGAGCGCGGGACTCGGGTGTCTCCGTCCACTCACGGACCCCTCTCGCTCCCACTGACTCGACGGCCTCCGCCTGCCTGCTCGACGCCAGGAGCCCGTGGTGAAACGCGGACGGGTCAGCCGCCGCTATCCCGGAAGGAGCGTCCGCGACCCGATGTCCACGACGTCGGGGCCGTCATTATGCGCGATTTGCTGCTATTTATATATTTATAGTAACGAATGGTGTTTCCTTCTGGTCGGGGCCGCGCATCCCCGTGCAGGCTGCCGGTGGGCCAACAGCCCCCTGCCACACGTGGAGAGGAACCCCATGCGCAGAACGCTCTGTGTCGCGATGCTCACCGGCATCGTCGTCGCCTCCGCCGCAGCGACGGGCGCCACCGCAGCCCCCGCTGACGCGACAAGCGGCTACATCGTCGTCCTCCGCGCGGACGCCGACTCGCCGTCCGTCGCGGCCACGCACGCCCGCGCGAACGGCGCGACGGTCGGCTACGTCTACCAGCACGCGCTGCGTGGCTACTCGGCCAAGATGAGCGCCACCGCCGCCGAGCGGATCGCCCGGGATTCGCGAGTGTTGTTCGTGCAGGCTGACGGGGTGGCGACCACCGCGGCGCAGTCGACCCCCACCGGTATCAACCGGGCCGACGCCGAGCTCAGCCCGACCGCGAAGATCAACGGTGTGGACGAGCGGGTGAACGTGGACGTCGCCGTCATCGACACCGGCGTCGATCTGGACCACCCGGACCTGAACGTCTACACCACCGGTGCGAAGAACTGCAGCACCGGGCGCACCGCGGACGACGGCAACGGGCACGGTACCCACGTCGCCGGCACCATCGGCGCGCTGGACAACAGCACCGGTGTGGTCGGCGTCGCCCCGGGCGCCCGGATCTGGCCCGTGCGGGTATTGAGCAACTCGGGCAGCGGCAGCTTCTCTGACATCATCTGCGGCATCGACTACGTGACCGCGAACGCGGACAAGATCGAGGTAGCCAACATGAGCCTCGGCGGCTCCGGCTCCGACAGCGCCTGTGGCAGCAACAAGGACGCCATGCACGAGGCGATCTGCCGCTCGGTCGCCGCCGGTGTCACGTACGTCGTCGCGGCCGGCAACAGCTCCGCTGACTCCAGCACGTTCGTGCCCGCCGCGTACGACGAGGTGATCACCGTCAGCGCCCTCGCCGACTTCAACGGCCTTCCCGGCGGCGGTGCCTCCGCCACCTGCCGCAGCGACGTCGACGACACCCTCGCCGACTTCTCCAACTACGGCGCTGACGTCGACCTCATCGCCCCCGGTGTCTGCATCGAGTCGACCTGGAAGGGCGGCGGCTACGACACCATCTCCGGCACCTCGATGGCCAGCCCGCACGTCGCCGGCGGCGCCGCCCTCTACAAGGCCACCCACCCCATCGCCTCGCCCGGCACCGTCAAGTCCGCCCTCCAGGCCGCCGGCACGACGGACTGGAACAACGTCGGCGACCCGGACGGCGTCAAGGAGAAGCTTCTCAACGTCGCCACCTTCTAAGAAAGGCCGGCACCGGCGACGGTGCCGACATCCTCGACCCTTCCCACCCCGACTCCTCGCCGCGCGTCCCGTGCTGCGGGAGCCACGAACCGAGCACCGGCCGCTCCTTGCTCCCCAGCAAGCGGCCGGTGCTTGGCTCATGCCGTGCACGCCCGATCTGACGGCGGCACAGCCGACACCTATCGCCGCCGTCGCCGCAGTGTTGATCTTCCGATTCACATGGTCCGTACCGCGCGTCCGCGGCGGCGCCGCGGCCCTGGGGCTGACGGCCGGCCTGCTCACTGCCCCGGAGGGTGTGGTCAGAACCCGAGCGGGGTGTGGGTATACATCGCCTGGTTGTAGCCGCCTCCGCTGGGTGGTGTCAGGGCGACGGGGAAGACCGCGATCGCGCTCGAGTTGGCGATGGACAGGCCGAGGTACTCGCCCAACATCCGTCCCTGGGTGCTGTTGGCCATGTGTGTGATGGGCATCGGTCCGGCCAGGGCGTCGCGGTACTCCCGCCAGTTGTGGCCGCCGTCCGTGGAGCTCTTGTATTGGACGGTGACGGAGCCGCCGAAGTAGTCGTTGTAGATCATCGCGATGCGTCCGGGCTGGCGTGGGTCGACGGCGATCGAGGGGGCGAACCTGTCGCTGGTGGAACACAGTCCCTGGTCCGGGCAGTTGATCGGTACCACGGTCGGCGGGCCCCAGGTCAGCCCGTCGGTGGAGCTGCTGAAGAGTACGTCGTTGTACTGGCAGGGTGGACTGCTGGCGAGGCATCCGTGCCAGGTGGCGTAGACGCGGCCGGTGCTGTCGACGTCGGCGGAGATGACCGCGACGTCGCGCAGCATGTCTACGTTGCGGGAGAGACCGTGGTGCAGGGATCTTGGGGTGCTCCAGGTGGTGCCGGCACCGTCGATGGTGAAGACGCTGTACCAACCGTTGACACCGTAGGGGATCACCAGGCGGCCGTCCGGGCGGACGACCGGGGCGGTGCCGTTACCCGACGGGCTGACGCTGGGGCCGGACGGGTTGGGAACAGTCACCCACGTCTGCCCCCCATCGACGGAACGGGCCAGTTCGATCCGCCCGTTGAGGCTCAGGTTGGTGATGGTGAGGTAGCAGGTGCCGTAGTGCGGGCTGCTGGTCCAGTTGTCGCACACCACCCATTCCTTGTCCCACGGTTGCCCGTCGTTGCCGATCGCCCAGACCGGAGCGCCCCACGTGCGGCCGTCGGTGGAACGGCTGATGAGTGCCCCGTCGCCCGCCGCGTTGATGGGCAGGGTCGCGATCAGCCAGGCGCCGTGTTTGGCGCTGTACCCGACGACCGGGTCACTCGCGCGCTGGTGGGGACCGCTCTCGGCGCGGGTGATGCCGGGCACGTTGCCGCTGGTCCAGGTGAGGCCGGCGTCGTAGGAAACGGTGAAGCCGATGTTGGTGGCGCCCATCGTGGTGGCCGATCGACCAACCTGGTACGCGGCGACGACGGTCTTGCCCCAGGCGTACGAGTCGGATTCCACCGCCGTCGCGTGCTGCGTATCCGGACCGGTGTACTGGTCGCTGCCGACCAGGTGGCGTCCGGCGGTGTAGGTGCGGCAGCCCAGTCCGACCTCCGATGGGCGGTGGGGGAAGCCGCCGTAGACGTTGACCGCGGCCACGCAGATCGTGTGCGGCCCGGGGGTGGCAGCCGGCAGCGGCTGGTCAAACCCGTGTGCCCCGACATCGGAGCGCCACAGATTCGCGGTGATCGACAGGACCTGCACACCGTCTCGGCGTACCCGAACGCTAGTCGTGGCGCCGGCCGCGTCCTGGTCGGTCGTCCATCCGGACACCCGAACCTCACCGAAACCACCCTCGAGGGCGTCGAAGGCTCCGGTCGGGGCCTGATCAGGGGCTGGCTCCGGATCCTCGAAGCAGATCGGTGGCGGGTTCGGCCTGTCACAGAAGGGTTCGGCCCCCGCTGGCGTTGCGGCGGACAGGGCGCTCAGACAGGCAAGGACAGCCGCGAGTACGGCCGCCACGGATCGTCGACGGACGGGAGCGACACGCATCAGATACCTCCACGAATTGGTTGGCGCTGAGCATCGGGTGCAGCGCTCCCGGACACTGCCGTGAACCCGACCAACCCGCCCGCCAACCTCCGCCCCACCTCGGAGCAACCGCTGGTCACCCACCTGCCACTCGTGGCGGATGTGAAAGGATCGGACCGCGTGGTGGACCGCATTGTGTACCGGCGGGTAATAAGCGATGTCCGGGTGGATGAACCGGTTTTCCTAGGACCGCGAGCGGCCATTCGTGGCGCCCTGCGGGACGTACAACCCTTCAGGAGTTCGTGCACGGCGGCCGCCGCCACTACCTCATCGGCTACGGGGTGGATAACACCGGCGCGTACACCTCGGAGGCGTCGGACGTCGAAGCCACTGCTCGGGGATAACCAGAACCTGCCCAGCGGTGATTCGTAGGGGCCGATGGCCGCCGCCACCGTGGTCGCCAGACGTCCTGCCGAGACGCCATCGTCGTTCCTCCTCGGGTCGGAATGGGCCGGCCGTGTCGCCTTGCTGTCCGTCGATGGACTCCCGTTCCGCCACCTTTCTACTGTGTGGAGCATGGCCGATGGCGAGTACGGAAACGATCCCGTGATGAAAACTGCAGAATCTCGGGAGTCCGGCGGCTCCATCTTCGACGATCTGCGCTGGCTCCGGCATGCCCATGCCGGTTCAGGCGCGGGTACCGGTTCTGCCGGGCCGACAGCCCACGACACGGTGTTCCTGGTCGACTCGTCCGGCCGTGTGGTGGGGACCGCGCACCACAACCCCGAGACAGGCGTCCTGGAGACCGACACCAGGGAGACGATGACGGTCTACCGGACCTCCCATCCGGACATCGTTCCGTTCGTACCAGCCACCGTTCCCGCGGACCTACCCATCCCGCAGCAGGCCGAGGCTCCCAAACACCACCCCGAGCCGGTCGCGCAACCGCAGGAGTCGGGCGAGGAGACGCCAACCACCGATGTCGTCGATCCCAGTGTTTTCCTCTTTCGGGCCACGGGGGAGAACTGGCAGGAGACCGGCTGCGTGAGAGCGGTGGTCTTCCACCACGGCGGCTCGGCCTTCGCTCCGCCGACAGAAATCGTGGTGGGCGTGAACATCGGAGTGCCGCGGCGACTTCGCGACGGTACGCCGGTGACCTGGCAGGAGGCGCAGATCGACTCCGGGGTTGCCGCGCAGGGCGCCGCCGACAAGATCAAGGCACTGCTGAACACCCACGCGATCGTCCCGTCCCAGGTGCAGCCACTGTTTGCCGGGTACATGGGCGGAGCGCTAATGGCCCACGGGATCGGATACCGCCTCAATCAGTGCTGGCCTGGCTGAGCTGCGCGGCCCATTCCGGGCGCGGCCACGTCAGCCACTGCCCCTCACCGGGCACCGGCAGCCGAAAGGCCGGATTGCGGTGCCAACGCCACGATGGTCAGCGGGGCACGTCGATTGAGGCCGGCCACCCTGTCGGCACCAGGCGAAAGCCGGCACGCAGGAGGCCACCACAGGGCGAGCAAGCGACCCGCTCCTCGACAACCACCCATGGCCGGGCCACTGGCGTCGACCAGTGAGTTGGAACGGAGAACCAGGGTAGGACACGGGCTCGCCAGGCTCCGCGGTCGGGAACTCTGAGAGGACGTCAGTCCGCGGGAGATCCAGGAGAACGCCATGTCCGTGATTCACTTCGTTCAGAGAACCACCGCGACGCCGGAGCAGGTTCTTGCCGCACTCACCGACTTCGGACCGGGCCGCTCGGAGGTGTTCGGCAACAGCGCCGACGAGTATCTGACGGTGCACAGCCAGGGCCCTGGCTGGGCTGACGTCACAGAAGGCTCGGGCGGTATCTGGGAGCGTCTGCGCTATGACTGGTCGAACCCCCGCCGCATCACCATGACGACGACCGATTCCAACATCTGGGGCGGCAGGTCAGGTCACACCTATACGTTGCGGCCGGAGCGGGACGGGACGACGGTCCTGGACGTCGTGGTGGTCCGCGAGGGCAAAAACTTCAAGGGCCGATTGACAGGCGTCGTGCTGGGCTCGGTCGGCAAGGGCGTGCTGGGTAAGGCGTTGAAGAACACGGTCGAAGCCATCGAAGCCCGCAGCATGGCCATCGGTGGTTGACCGGACGTTCCGAGGTGCGGGCGTGGCACGGCCGCACCCTCTGGCCAGCCGACGGTGCACGCCTGATCGGTCAGGCGTCGGCTGACACCACGAAGGATCTGCCCTTCCCCCGGTTGCTGGACCACCCCGGCATCGGGCGCCAACTGACCTGGCACCCGCAGGGTCTCTCCCCTGCCGGACTAGGACTGCGGCAACTCCGGTTCCGTCTCTGAATCGACGCCGCCGACGCGGACCACCTGAACGTCGGTAGCCCATTTCGTGCGCTGGGTGCCGCTTACGGTTTGCGCGGCCCGGATTCTTCGCCGGTTCTACCCCGCAGACACCATGCTCAGCCACTCACCATCGCCTCGGTAAACCGGGTCGGGAAGCAGCCCGGCCACGGGAACGGAACCATCCCGCGGGCCGTCACGGAGCGCGCGAGTGCCTCGGGTCCTCGGCCAGGGTGCACACCAGTGCCTCACCCTGGGGTGAGGTCGTCCCGGTTAGGCGAGGGTTTTGGGTATGAAGCGACGCTTGATGATTCTGATGGCCGCGGCAGTACCACTAGCGGCCTCCCTCACGCCCGTAGCTGTCAACGCCGCTACCCGCGACGGCGGCACGACCGCCGCTACCACCTGCGCCGCCGTTCCCGTTTCCGCGCCGTCTGGCACGTCAGTGGTGTCGGTCAAGGCTGTCTCCAAGGCCGGCGGCGACTTCACGTTCCCGTCCACCCCGGGGCTCCCGCAGAATCCGCCGATCAACGCCGTGCCTGCCTGGTGCGACATCACTGTGGTCGTGACCCACCCGGGCGCGAATGACACCGTCACCATCAAGGTCTCGCTCCCCCAGGATGCGAAGAACTGGAACGGACGCTTCCAGGCCACCGGCGGCAGCGCCTACTCCGCCGGCGACCTCAGCGATCTGAGCGTCCCGCTGATCAGCGCGGTCAAGGGCGGATACGTCGGCGCGGCCACCGACGCCGGCGTCAAGGGCGGCCTCGACGCCAGCTGGGGGCTGACCGACGGCAAGATCAACACCGGACTGCTCACCAACTTCGCCTCCCGCTCTGTGCACGACATGGCGGTCATCGGCAAGGACGTGGCCAACAAGTTCTACCAGCGCACGGTGAAGTACTCGTACTTCACCGGCTGCTCGACCGGTGGCCGCCAAGGCTACGCCGAGGCACAGAACTACCCGACGGACTTCCAGGGCATCCTCGCGAACGCGCCGGCGATCGAGTGGAACCGGTTCGAGATCGCCACGCTGTGGTCGCAGGCCGTCTACAACGAAGAGAAGGTCGCCCCGTCGCAGTGCGAACTGGCCGCCTTCAACACCGCCGCAGTCACGGCCTGCGACCCCCTCGACGGTGTCAAGGACGGCGTCATCCACAACCCACAGGACTGTAAGTGGGACGCCCGTCGCCTGGTCGGCAAGAAGGTCGTCTGTGAAGGCGAGGAAATCACCATCACCAAGGCGGTCGCCGACGCGGTCAACAAGATCTGGGCCGGCCCGGTCTCACCGTCCGGCCAGCAGCTCTGGTACGGCCAGAACAAGGGCTCCGCGTTCAACTTCATCGCCAACCCCGGCGCGCCCTTCCCAGTTCCCGACCAGTGGGCCAAGTACTTCGTGACGAAGAACCCGTCGTTCGACAGCACCAAGCTCACCTACACCACATTCACGCAGCTCTTCACCTCGGCGACCAAGCAGTACGACGACATCATCGCCAACAACAACCCGAACCTGTCGACCTTCGGCAAGGCTGGCGGCAAGCTGCTCACCTGGCACGGCCAATCAGACCAGCTGATCCCGACCCAGGGCACGGTCGACTACCGCAAGCACGTCAACGCCGCCCTCGGCGGTAGCCAGCGCGTCGACAACTTCTACCGCCTCTTCCTGCTGCCCGGCGTCGACCACTGCGGAACGCCGCTCTTCAGCACCGGCCCGCTGGTCAACCCGGGCGCCGACCTCGACGCCCTGGTCAACTGGGTGGAAAACGGCCAAGCCCCGGAGACCCTCCCCGCCACGTCCGTAGACGGCACAACCACCAGCAACATCCACCACTACCCTCGGTGACCCGCCACAGCGGCCGCAACAACACCAAGGCGGCGAAGTGTCGCCGCGTCGCGGCCTGAACTGAACCGGATCAACACGGCGGCCCCGGATTGACATCCGGGGCCGCCGCACGAGCTTCACTATCGAGGCGCGAGAGTTACGTTCAGCATCGCGGGTGTCGTGCTGCCCCTGCACGGCCGGCCCGATGACAGTCACAGCTTCCTCGACGTCGTGCCTCTGCTGACGGCTGGCACCAGCAGATTCCTCGTCGATGAGGACCGTGACGTGCTGGTCGGTCTGACCATCACCGGTACCGCCGTCGTCGAATTCCTCCACGCGGCCACGATCGCGATCGTCGGGGAGGTTCCGCTCCGGCGGTTGCGCCACGCGATTCCCGCGTTCCCCACCCGGAGCGACATCTGGCTGCACCTGTTCAACGCGCTGGGCCGGTGAGGCCCAGGGCACCGGCCAGGGGTTCTCCCTGGGGCGACACCCGAGTCCGGTGCGCGACGGTGAGGACCGGACGTCGAACGGCGTCCTGCGCTGCGGAGGAGTAAAGGTCGTGGATTTCAAGCTCGAGGTCATCGTCCTGCCGGTTTCGGACGTGGACCGGGCCAGGGATTTTTACCAGAAGATCGGCTTCCGGCAGGACGTGGACTTTGTCGCCCCGGACGGATTCCGCGTCGTGCACTTCACCCCGCCCGGCTCGGCTTCCTCCCTGATCATCGGGGAGGGGGTGTCCGACGCCGCGCCGGGATCGGTGCAGGGCGTACACCTCGTGGTGGACGATGTCGTCGCCGCCCGGGCGGAGCTGGTCGCCCGTGGGATCGAGGTGAGCGAGGTCTTCCACGACGCCGGTGGCGTGTTCCACCACGCCGGCACCCGCGACCGGGTGACCGGCCCACAGCCTGATCGGCGGTCGTACAGCTCGTTCGCGTCGTTCAGCGACCCGGACGGCAACGGCTTCGTGCTCCAGGAGGTCACCGCACGGCATCCGGGACGTATCACCCACGTTGTCTACGGCTCGGTGCCCGAGGTGGAACAGGCTCTGCGCGACGCCGCTGTGGCGCACGGCCGACACGAGGCGGAACTCGGTCACGAGGACCCGGACTGGGCGAGCTGGTACGCCGACTACATGGCGCGGGCCGCCGGCCTCGGCTCGTGACTCCGGCACGGTCCCTCGCGCTGTCGGCGCGTGAGGGACCGCAGCCCTGAGCAGGCCGTACGCGGGGTTGGTGATCTCAGTCGGTGTACTGTCCGTCGGGGAGGGGTGACGTGCCGGGTAACACCGACAGTTTCGTATTGCGGGGGCGGCGGCGCGAGCGGGAGACGCTCGACCGGCTGCTGCGCGACGTCCGTGCCGGACACAGCCGGGTGCTGGTGCTCCGCGGCGAGGCGGGTGCCGGTAAGAGCGCACTACTGGACTACCTGAGCGAGAACGCTTCGGCCGGTCAGGTCACCCGGGCCGCCGGGGTGGAGCCAGAGTCCGAAATCGCGTACTCGGCACTGCAGCAACTCTGCGCACCGCTGCTCGGTCACCTCGACGCGTTGCCGCAGCCGCAACGAGTCGCCCTCGCCACCGCCTTCGGGCTGAGCCCCGGCGACCCGCCGGAAGGGCTGCTCATCGGCCTCGCTGTGCTCGGTCTGCTCGCGGAGGCCGCGTCGGAACGGCCGCTGGTCTGCATCGTGGACGACGTGCAGTGGATGGACCGGATGTCGGAGGTCATTCTCACCTTCGTCGCCCGCCGGCTGGACGAGGAGTCGATCGCGCTGGTCTTCGCCTCCCGCAGCCCGGGGGACGAACAGATCCTCGGCAGCCTGCCGGAACTGCGCGTCGACGGGTTGCCGGCCGCGGAGGCGCGGGCGCTGTTGGACTCGGTGTTGTCCGGGCCGGTCGACAACCGGGTCCGCGAACGGATCGTCGCCGAGACGCGCGGCAACCCGCTCGCACTGCTCGAACTGCCGCGCGGCCTGACGCCAGCGCAGCTGGCGTTCGGCTTCGGCGGACAGGCCACGACGCCCTTGGTGAACCGGATGGAAGAGGGCTTTCAACGGCGCATCGCCGCGCTTCCGGCGAACACGCGCCGGCTCCTGCTCGCCGCAGCGGTCGAACCGGTGGGTGACGTGACCTTGCTGTGGCGCGCCCTCGATCGGTTGCGGGTCGGGCCCGACGCCGCCGCGCCGGCCGAGGCTGCCGGGCTCGTCGAGTTCGGGGCCCGGGTACGGTTTCGTCACCCGCTGGTGCGTTCGGCCGCCTGGCGGTCGGCCGAGGCCGCGGAGCTGCGTGAGGTGCACCGCGCACTCGCCGAGGCGACCGACCCGGAGCACGATCCCGACCGCCGCGCCTGGCACCGGGCGCACGCCGCCCTCGGCCCGGACGAGGAGGTCGCCGGTGAACTGGAGCGTTCGGCCGGACGGGCGCTCGCCAGGGGCGGCCGGTCCGCCGCCGCGTCCTTCCTTGAGCGCGCCGCCGAGCTGACCCCGGACCCGAAGTCGCGCGCCGCACGCGCGTTGGGCGCCGCGCGGGCCCGACTCGAGGCCGGGGAGCTGAATCAGGTGCCGGATCTGCTGGCGGCGGCTGAGTCGGGTCCACTCGAACCGTTGCAGCAGGCCGGGGTGGAGCGTCTGCGGGCGCAAGCCGCCTTCGCGCTCAACCCCGGCAGGGCCGCCGGGCCGCCACTGCTCGCGGCTGCTCGCCGCCTCGAAAAACTCGATCTCCGTGCGGCGCGGATGACGTACCTCTCGGCGGTGGGTGCCGCCGTGCACGCCGGCCGCCTCGGTGGCGGTGACCTGCGCCGGGC
>NZ_JAKKFF010000449.1 GCF_022229015.1 Micromonospora foliorum | reverse complement strand
GCCACCGCCGCCGCCAGGTCGTCCATGGCGGCGTCGAGGGCCGCCTCACCGGCGCTGCGGTCCTGCCGTCGCAGCCAGTCCTCCCAGCGCAGCAGGCACACGGTGGCGTCGGCCGGCCGCCCGGCGAGCAGGTGCGCCACCAGTTGCCCGTACCCGACCAGCTCGACCGAGGCAGGCACCCGCAGGAAGCGCAGCCAGAACTCCACCGGGTCGCGCACCGGGTCGACGGTGAACGTGGCCGCCAGCGCGATCCGCTGCCGGCGCAACCCCGGCACCTGCGACAACGGCCGCTCCGGGGCGTCCGCCAGCTCGCGCAGCAGCTCCGGCAGCCGGCCCACCGTCGCGGCGATCGTCTCGTCCAGGTACAGGTCGGCGTTGAAGTCGACAGCGCCCTCGATCCGGTCGCCGTGCGCGGTCAGGCTGACGAAGAGGTCGAAGTCGGTGAGGCCGTTCTCGGCGGCCACCGGCGTGAAGGTGACGCCTGCCGCCTGCCGCCGCGCCACACCACCGTCGGTCATCGTGGCCAGCACCTGGAACAGCGGGTTCACGCTCGGGTCGCGGACCGGGCGGACCTCCTCCACCACCCGCGCGTACGGGGCCTCCTGGTGCGCGTACGCCTCGCTGACCGTGCGGTGGACCCGGCGCACCAGCTCACGCGCCGTCGGGTCGCCGCTCGCGTCCACCCGCAGCACCACCATGCTGGCGAAACAACCGATCAGCGGCTCCAGGTCGGTGCTCGCCCGACCGGCGGCCGGCATGCCGAGCAGCAGGTCGTCCTGGCCGGTGGCCTGACGCAACAGGGCGCTGAGCCCGGCCAGGGCGACCGCGTTGACTGTCGCACCGGCCGACCGGGCCAGCCCGGCCAGCGCCGCCGTCGTCGCGGCGTCGACAGTGAAGGGCAGGCTGCGGCCGCGGTGGGTCTGCACCGGCGGCCGGGGG
>NZ_JAKKFF010000448.1 GCF_022229015.1 Micromonospora foliorum | reverse complement strand
TCGCCCACGGCCCACTCGACCTCCGGCGGTACGTCGATCTCGCGCCCGCGGAGCAGCCGGACCCGACCGACCAGGACGGCCCGACCGTCGACCGTGCCGGTCACGCCCAGCCCTTCGAGGTTGCCGAAGGCGGCCACCGGGGGCAGCGCGCCCGCGTCGGCGGCAGTGGCGGCGATCGCCCGGGCGATCGGATGCTCGGAGGCGGCCTCCACCGCCCCGGCCAGCCGGAGCAGCTCGGCCCGGTCCACCCCGCTGGCCGGCACCACGTCGACCACTGTCATCCGGCCGGTCGTCACGGTGCCGGTCTTGTCGAGCACCACGGTGTCCACCCGGCGGGTCGACTCCAGCACCTCCGGGCCCTTGATCAGCACGCCGAGCTGGGCGCCCCGACCGGTGCCGACCAGCAGTGCGGTCGGGGTGGCCAGGCCGAGCGCGCACGGGCAGGCGATGATCAGCACGGCCACGGCGGCGGTGAACGCGGCGGTCGGGCCGGCCCCGGTGCCGAGCCACCAGCCGAGCGTGCCGACGGCGAGGGTGATGACGATCGGTACGAAGACACCGGAGATCCGGTCCGCCAGCCGCTGGACTGCCGCCTTGCCGCTCTGCGCCTGCTCGACCAGGTCGGCCATCCGAGCGAGCTGGGTGTCCGCGCCGACCCGGGTGGCGGTGACGATCAGCCGCCCACCGGCGTTGATCGTGGCACCGACCACACCGTCGCCCGGGGCGACCTCGACCGGCACCGACTCACCGGTGAGCATGCTGGCGTCGACCGCGGAGGTGCCCTCCTCGACCACCCCGTCGGTGGCGATCTTCTCCCCGGGGCGGACCACGAACCGGTCACCGACGACGAGCCGGTCCACCGGGATCAGGGTCTCCACGCCGTCACGCAGCACCGCCACGTCCTTGGCGCCGAGGTCGAGCAGGGAGCGCAGGGCGGCGCCGGCGGTCCGCTTCGACCTGGCCTCGAAGTAGCGACCGGCCAGGATGAACACGGTGACCCCGGCGGCCGCCTCCAGGTAGATGTTGCCGGCGCCGTCGGTCCGGGTGATGTCGAAGCGGAACGGGTGCGTCATCCCGGGCATCCCCGCGTCACCGAGGAAGAGCGCCCAGAGCGACCAGCCGAGCGCGGCCAGGGTGCCGAGCGACACCAGGGTGTCCATGGTCGCGGCGCCGTGCCGCAGGTTGGTCCAGGCGGCCCGGTGGAACGGCAGCCCGCCCCAGACCACCACCGGGGCGGCCAGGGTCAGCGACAGCCACTGCCAGTAGTCGAACTGCCAGGCCGGGACCATGGCCAGCAGGACCACCGGCACGCTCAGGGCCACCGACACCCAGAGCCGGGTACGTGGCCCCCGCAGCGGGTCCACCGGAGCTTCCGCGCTGGGCGGAGCCGGCAGCGCCGCCGTGTAGCCGGTCTTCTGCACGGTGCCGATCAGGTCGTCCGGCGTGACGCCGTCGGCGTACCGGACGGTCGCTTTCTCGGTGGCGTAGTTGACGGTGGCGCTCACCCCGTCCATCCGGTTGAGCTTCTTCTCGATCCGGGCGGCGCACGCGGCGCAGGTCATCCCGCCGATCGCCAGTTCGATCCGGTTCGGTGCCTCGGGCAGCGGTCTGCTGGTGGTGGTCATCGTCTGGTCCCGTCAGTTGTGTCCGTGCCCGGGGGTGCCGTGGTCGGCCCCGCCGGTCGGTGCGGGTCCGCTCGGGGTCGGGGCGTTCCCGGTCGGGGCGGCGCCGGCGACCACGGTGAACTCGGCGGTGTGCACCCGCCCACCGTGTTGGAAGTCGAGGTAGAGCCGGTAGCTGCCCGCCGAGGGCACCTCGGCGAGGAAGGTGACGGCCGGACCGGGAGGGGTGCGCCCATCGCCGGGCGTGCCGTCCGGGTGCACGTGCAGGTACGCCAGATCACCCCGGCGCAGCGCCACCAGGTGCCCGTACGCGCCCAGGTAGGGCTCGAGGTCGGTGACCGGTTGCCCGTTGCGGCTGACGGTCAGGGTCAGCGACGACGTGCGGCCGGGCTGCGGCGCTCCGGTCAGGGTGACCGTGTAGCCGTCGACGGTGGTGCTGCTCGCCGGTGCGGGCAACGGTCGTTCGGTCAGCTCCCCGGGGACGGTCACGTCCACGCCGAGGGTCAGCGGCTCGCCTCCGGTCGGGGTGAAGTCGGCGAACGCCCGCCACTGCCCGGCGCCGGTCAGCGGGGTGTCGACCCGCCAGGTGCCGTCCGGGGCGAGCTCGGGGTGGACGTGGCGGAAGCCGGAGAGGTCCCGCCGGGCGACGATCAGGTGCATCCGCTTGTCGTGCGCCACCTCGTACCGGGTGACCGGGCGGCCGTCCGGGCCGGCGATCCGGAAGGCGAACTCGCCGGCCGGGGCGTCGACCCGTTCGAGGCTGTAGCCGCGCTCGGAGACGAGCAGCCCGCCGGGGAGCCGGTCGGCCGTCCCGCCCCGCTCGTCCACCGCCGGGGTGGCGGCATCGTCGTGTCGACTCTCGGCGGCCGGGGCGGGGTCGACGACCCGGCCGACCCCGTAGGTCGCGCCGAAGACCGCCGCCAGGCCGACGGCGAACCCGGCCAGTTTCGTCACCGTACGCACGCCGGCCCTCCGATCACGCGTCGACGAGGTCGTAGCCGGCCTCGTCGACGGCGGCCCGGACAACCGCGGTGTCCAGCGGCTGATCGCTGCTGACGGTGACCCGGCCGGCGGCGAGGTCGACCTGGACGTCACGCACGCCCGCGATGGCGCCGACCTCGGCGCTCACCGCGCTGACGCAGTGCCCACAGGTCATGCCCTGCACCTGATACGTCGTGTTGACCATTGGATCGTCTCCTTTACGGTACCGGTACCCGGTGGGGGTATCTCATCCGGACACGACCGTACCATACCCCCTGGGGGTAGGCTATCCTGGTCGACATGACCGCACCCACCCCGATCCGCGGATACACCGCCAGCAAGGACCAGCTGCTCGCGCGGCTCCGCCGCGTCGAGGGGCAGGTCCGGGGCATCGAGAAGATGGTCGACGACGACCGCTACTGCATCGACGTGCTCACCCAGATCTCCGCGATCCAGGCCGCCCTCGACAAGGTGGCCCTCGGGCTGCTCGACGGGCACGCCCGGCACTGCATGCACGAGGGCGCCGCCGAGGGTCGAGCCGACGAGATGGCCACCGAGATGATGGCGGCGGTCGGCCGGCTCATGAAGCGCGGCTGACGGGCCGAAGTCCGCCACGCGGGCGGTTCGGCCGCCCCGACACTCCGCCACGACCTGCAACCATCGGGCGGGCTGGCTAGCATCTCCCACGATGGCTCTCCGCATGCCGCCGCCCAGTCGGGCACCGGCGCCGCCTCGACGTGGCGTCGCCCCCGACCGACCGGGCCGAGCAATGACCGTCCGTGATCACGCGGTCGTCAGGCAGCGATCCGCCCCGCCGATCCGCCGCGTTTCCACCGAAACGGTGAACCGCCCGGCACGTTGACCCGTACCCCGCACCGGATCGTTGGGAGTCTCGCCTTGGCCGCCGACCACACTCACCCCGCTCCGTCCGCCCCACCACGGGTGCGACGGATCCTCGTCGTGACGGTGGTGCCCCTCTTCGTCGCCACCGTGCTCGCCGCGGCGCTGCTCTGGCCGCACGGCGGGTCACCGCAGACCGACGGTGGGGCGGACGTGCCGCGCTACCCCGGCACGGTCACCCGGGTGGTAAGTGAGCCGTGCCCGCCGCTGCCGTCGGTTCCCGAGGGCACACCGAGGGTCGGCGACGGGCGGTGCGGCACGGTCGACGTCCGGGTGGACGACGGGCCGGCCGCCGGCCAACAGGTACGGACACCGGTGCCCGACGGGCCCGGCGCACCCCGGGTCGAGGTCGGTGATGAGGTCATCCTGGTCGAGCTGGCCGACCCGACCGATCCCACCACCAGCAACTGGAACATCGCCGAGCACCAGCGCGGCACCCCGATGGTGTGGCTGGCTGTGGTCTTCGCGGCCGCGATCATCGCGTTCGGTCGGTGGCGAGGTCTGGCCGCGCTCGCCGGCCTGGCCGCCAGCTTCGCCATCCTGCTCACCTTCGTGCTGCCGGGCATCGGCGCCGGCAGGTCACCACTGCTGGTGGCGGTGGTCGGCGCGGCCCTGATCATGTTCGTGGTCCTCTATCTGACGCACGGGGTCACCGCGCAGACCTCGGTCGCGGTGCTCGGCACCCTGGGCAGCCTGGTGCTGACCGGCGTGCTCGCCACCATCGCCACGGCCGCGACCCACCTCACCGGCTTCGGCAGCGAAGACGCCACCACCCTGTCGATGTTCCAGGGCGACGTGGACCTGCACGGTCTGCTGCTCGCCGGGATCATCATCGGGTCGCTCGGGGTGCTGGACGACGTGACGGTCACCCAGGCGGCCACCGTCACCGAGCTGGCCAACGCCAACCCCGGGCTGACCCGGTTGCAGCTGTACCGGGCGGCCACCCGGGTCGGCCGCGCGCACATCGCCTCCACTGTCAACACCATCGTGCTGGCGTACGCGGGCGCGTCGCTGCCCCTGCTGCTCCTGCTCACCGCGGACTCGCGGCCGATCGGGCAGATCCTCACCAGTGAGTTCCTCGCGCAGGAGATCGTCCGCAGCGCGGTCGCCACCCTCGGGCTGATCGCCGCCGTACCGCTGACCACCGGGCTGGCCGCTGTGGTGGCCGCCGCCGGGCGCACCGATGCCACGCCGTCCACCGACGCTCCCGCGCCCCGGCCCCAGCCGGACCGCACGGAGGCACTGGCCGCACTCAGCTCACCGCGGAAGGCCGGCTCCGACGAGCCGGACCGGACGCGGACCGCACCCCCATCCGAGGCCACCGACAGGTGGCCGGAGTCGAACAGGAGCACGGATACGGCATGGTGACACTCCTCAGCGTGACCAGATCGGGCATCCACCCTGAGAACCGCGTCACTGGTCACTCAACGCTATGGCGAAATGACGCTTTTGGTCGGCATCCAGGCGTAGCTCACCCGGTCGACTCTCGGGTAACCTCGCTGCCGGTTACCGATGAAGGCGCGAAGCGGCGCCTGCGGTGCCACCGCCCAATCGCCAACCGGCGAGCCGGGGACCCAGGTACCTGGGGTGAATCCGCGTCAGCGGTAGGGGCCACTTCCGCCCCGAACCCGTCAGCTAACCCGGTCGGCGGTCGACGGAAGGGAACATTGTGACGGCACCCCTACGCCGCTGGTTGACACCCGTGGTGGCCGTGATCGCCGCACTGACCGTGCTCGCCGGGCCGCTCCCGGCACACGCCGCCCCGACGAACCCCACACCGTCCGGGCACGAGGAGGACGGCGAGCCCAAGCTGCTCAACGACGTCATCGAGCAGGCCAACCGCGACTACTCCGCCGCCAAGTCCAAGCTGGACAAGTCCAAGAAGCGGCAGGGCGAGTTGGCGGCGGAGGTCGACCGGGCCAAGGCCGACCTGGACGCGTTGGCCCCGCAGGTCGGGCAGATCGCCGCCCAGGCGTACCGGACCGGCCGGATCGGCGCGGTCGCGATGCTGCTGGAGAGCGAAGCGCCCGACTCCTTCGTCCGGCGCGCCGGGATGCTCGACGAGATAAACATGGTCAACGAGAAGAAGCTCTCCGAGGTCAACGAGGTGAAGGCCCGCGCCGAGCAGGCGAAGCTGGCCCTCGACACGGAGGTTCGGGAGCAGCAGAAGCAGACCGCCCTGATGGCGAAGCGGAAGAGCGAGGCCGACAAGGCGCTCTCCCTCGTCGGCGGGAAGGGCTTCACCGGCGGCCTTGTGGACGCCACCTCCCCGGTCGCGAGGATCGGCCCGGGTCGCACGGCCGACGGTGACTGGAAGCCCCAGTCGTGCAGCGAGAACGACCCCACCACGTCCGGCTGCGTCACCCCGCGCACGCTGCACGCGTACAAGGAGGTCAAGCGGGCCGGCTTCAACCGGTTCGTCGGCTGCTACCGCCCCGGCGGGCCGTGGGAGCACCCGAAGGGCCGCGCCTGCGACTGGTCGCTGCAGAAGAGCGGTTTCTCGCCGTGGCACAACGAGGACACCCGGACGTACGGCAACAACGTCGCCGCGTTCCTCATCCGTAACGCCGACCGGCTCGGCATCTACTACGTGATCTGGAACCGGCAGATCTGGTTCCCGGCCACCGGTTGGAGTTCGTACAGCGGGCCGTCGAACCACACCGACCACGTCCACATGTCGCTGCTCTGACCCGCACGATCCCCGTCGAGGGCCGTTCCGCGTGACGCGGAGCGGCCCTCGTCGCGTCAGACGGTGGCAGGCGCGGCCGGGCCGGTCGACTCGGGCGATCCGGCCGGGGTGTCAAGCGTCGCGAAGGCAGCCGGCACGGCGGCAACCGGGCGCACCGCTCCGGCGGCCAGCCGGTAGGACACCCCCACCACCGCACACCGCCCCCGCGCCACCTCGTCGGCCAGCACGGAGGACTGCCCGAGCAACGTCTCGACGGTCTGTGCGATGTGGATGTCGACGATGCCGTCGATGTCATCCACGCCCTCGGCCTCGGCCCGGCGCAGGCTGGGCAGCACGGCGTCGACCACGGCGCGCAGATGGCCACTCGGCGCGGTACCGGTGGCGGCGGCCTCCCGGGCGGCCTGCACCGCACCGCACGAGTCGTGGCCGAGCACCACCACCAGCGGAGTGCCGAGCACGGTCACCGCGTACTCGACGCTGCCGAGCACCTCGGGGCCGGCGGTGTGCCCGGCCGTGCGGACCACGAACAGGTCGCCGAGCCCCCGGTCGAAGATGATCTCGGCGGCCAGCCGGGAGTCGGAGCAGCCGACGATCACCGCGAACGGGTGTTGCCCGTCGGCCACGGCGGCGCGGTGCCCGGCATCCTGGTTGGGGTGGCGTGGGGCGCCACCGACGAAGCGGCGGTTGCCGGCGATCAGCTCGGCGTACGCCCGGGTCGGCTCGCTGAGGGCGGGCGCCCGGTCGGTGGTCCGCTGCGGACCCGGCTGACCGCCGGAGTTCCCGGTATGACTCATCCCGCACCTCGTCTCGACGCATCTGACCTGGCCAAACCGGCTCTCCGCCGGCCGGGCGGCGGGGCGCTGGCTCGTGCTCCACCGTCACACGCACCGTAAGATGCGTCAAGGTATGCGTGATTTAGATTTCATACGTTGACTCCGGCCGCCCCCTGGGCAACCTTCCCCGGGCAGGGCGGACAAGACTCTCGTGAGGGCAGGCGGACATCCGGAAAGGCGGTCACACGATGGCGAGCACCGTGACGGGCGACACCGGCGGCGGACGGAACTGGACGTTCCTCACCAACCACGGGCACGTCCTGCTGGCCATCGCCCGCGATCCGACCGCCCGGCTGCGCGACGTCGCGGCCGAGGTCGGCGTGACCGAACGGGCCGCGCAGGCGATCGTCGCCGACCTGGAGGCGGGGGGCTACCTGCACCGCACCCGGGTCGGGCGACGCAACGAGTACACCCTCAACCCGGCTGGCCGGTTCCGGCACCCCGCCGAGGCCGACCGGCAGGTCGGCGACCTGCTCGCGCTCTTCGCCGACACTCCCACCGCGAAGGCGTCCCCCCGGGCCTGACCCTCGTCACCGGGGGCCGCCGCCCGACGGTCACGGCGGTAACCTTTGCCGGTGCGCGAATGCCCGCCGTTGAGCGCGACCCCGTCCCACCGTGCCCTTCGCGGCGTCCTCAGTGGAGCGCTGGCGGCCCTGCTCGGCGCCGGCCTGGTGGCACCCTCCCCCGCGACCGCCGCGCCGCCCCTCTGCGGTCCCTCCGGCACCGACAACCTGACCCAGCTGCCGTGGGCGCTACGCCGGCTGGAGCCGTCCTCGGCGTGGCCGCTGTCCCGGGGCGCCGGGGTCACGGTGGCCGTGATCGACTCCGGAGTCTCCGCCGCCCACCCGCTCCTCAAGGGCCAGGTTCTCGAGGGCCGCGACTTCAACGGCCTGCCGGCCCGGCAGGGCCAGTGCGACGAGGCCGGGCACGGCACGCTGATCGCCGGCATCATCGCGGGTCGGGAGGGCACGGTTGTCCCCTTCAGCGGCATCGCCCCGGCTGCCCGCATCCTGCCGATCCGGGTCCTGCCGCAGCTCGGGGAGGTCAGCAACCCGCAGCTCCCCGCGCAGATCGCGGCAGCCATCGACTGGGCGGTCGACGAGGGCGCCGACGTGATCAACCTGTCCCTGACAACAATTCCCCGCCCCGAACTGACGGCGGCCGTCGAGCGCGCGCTGGCCAAGGGGGTGGTGCTGGTCGCCGCCGCGGGCAACCGGACGGAAGACTCCCAGAACCGGCCGGGCTACCCGGCCGCGTACCCCGGAGTCATCGCGGTCGGTGGCGTGGACGAGCAGGGCGGGCACGTCGGCACCTCGATCAGCGGCGACTACGTCGACATCGCCGCACCGGGAATGAACATCGTCGGGCCGGCGCCCGGAAACACCGGCTACCGCACCGTGCCGGAGGGCGGCACCAGCTACGCCGCCGCGTACGTCTCGGGAGTGGCCGCGCTGGTCCGGGCCGCCTACCCCGGTCTCAACCCCCAGCAGGTCGCGGATCGGCTGAAACGCACCGCGGACAACCCACCGGAGGGTCAGAACGCCGACATCGGCCACGGGATGGTCAACCCGTACCGGGCGGTGTCGAGCCTGCTCGGCACCCGGGCGAACCCGCCCGCCGGTGCCCTCCCGGCCCCCGCCGTGCGGGACGACCCGCTGAGCTGGCAGCGCCCCGCCGCGATCTGGGCGGCGGTCATCGGCGCTCTGCTCGCCGGGCTGCTGCTGGTCGCGCGACCGATCATGGCCCGGGGCCGCCGACGCGACTGGCGCCCCGGCCGACGCACCGACGCGCCAACCGCCGGCTGAGCGGCGCACC
Organism: Micromonospora foliorum; assembly: GCF_022229015.1. Taxonomy (GTDB): domain Bacteria; phylum Actinomycetota; class Actinomycetes; order Mycobacteriales; family Micromonosporaceae; genus Micromonospora; species Micromonospora foliorum. The sequence continues at coordinate 238 of NZ_JAKKFF010000448.1, read as the reverse complement.
GCGGCGCGGCGCCGACGCCTACGCCAACCCGGAGCCGCCAACGCAGAGCGGCTCCGGGCCGCGCGAACCGGACCCGCGCCGCTCGTACGAATGTCTCAGCTCCACCCCTTGTAGTTGCTGCTCTCCGTGGTGAGGTAGTTTTCGCGGGCGATGCCCACGGCACCGCCGATCTCGTTCACGATCCGGTTGATTTCCAGGCCCTCCGCCTCCACCTCCGCCCGTTGCTCCTCTTGTACAC
>NZ_JAKKFF010000447.1 GCF_022229015.1 Micromonospora foliorum | reverse complement strand
CCGGCCGCTGGCGCGTCGACGCTTGTCGGCTCGGCGTCGGCGGTCACGCGGCGGCCCGCCGGGGCAACGCGTGTCGCAGCACCGTGGCCGCCTGTTGCAGGGCCCGGACCGGGTCGCCGCGAAGCCGGCACTCCAGGGCCAGCCAGCCCCGGTAGTCCAGCTCCAGCAGGGTGCGCACCAGCGCCGGCCAGTCCAGGTGCCCGGCGCCGGGCTGGTACCGGTTGGAGTCACTGACCTGCACGTGCCCGAGGTACGGCGCGGCGGCGCGCAGCGCACGGTGCACGTCGTCCTCCTCGATGTTCATGTGGAAGGTGTCGGCGACCACCCGGACCGACGGCAGCCCGAGCGCGGCGCAGAGCGCCACCGCCTCGTCGAGCCGGTTGACCATGTGGTCCTCGTACCGGTTGAGGGGTTCCAGGAAGAGGGTGACGCCCTCGGCCCGGGCGTGCTCGCCCAGCTCGCCCAGGGCGTCGAGGAGCACCTGCCGGTCGCCGTCCGGCGCGCGCGGTGGCTCGAACGGCGGCAGTCGCCGGGAGAACATCCCCCAGGCGGCCGGGGTCATCACCCCGACGCCGCCCAGCTCGGCGATCACCGTGAGCTGGGAGCGCAGGTTGCGGACGGCGTCGGCGGAGCGGGCCGGGTCGAAGTCGCCGATGAAGTGGTCCATCTCGACGCAGACGGTGGGCATCACCACCCCGGCGGCGCGGGCCCGGCGCAGCTCGGGCAGCCGGCGGGCGAACGCGAGGTCGCCCCGGCCGCGTAGCTCGATGCCCTGGTAGCCGAGGGCGGCCGCGAGGGCGTACTTCTGGATCAGGTTGGCGCCCGGCAGGAGTTGTTCCTGACAGGCCAGCGCGATGGTGGTCATCTAGAACCTCAGCACGACTTGGAGGACGTCACCGGCGCCGCGGTCGAGCAGCGCGAGGGCGTCGGCGACCGCGCTGGCGTCGACGATGTGGCTGACCAGCGGCAGCGGGTCGACGCTGCGGTCGGCCACCAGGTCCATGAAGGTCTGCGCGACCCGGTCTCCGGTCCACCGGCCGGCCATGCTCGGCGCGGGGGTGGGGCCGGAGACCTGGGCGGCCACCAACTGGATGCGGTTGTGGTGGAACTCCTCGCCGAGGCCGAGCGCGTCGGCCTGGCCCTGGTAGAAGCCGGCGGCCACGACCCGGCCGGCGTGGGTGGTGGCGCGGATCGCCTCGTGCAGCGCCGGGTAGGCGCCGGACAACTCCAGGCAGACGTCGGCCCCCCGGCCGTCGGTGGCCCGGCGCAGCACGGCGGCGGCGGAGGCGACAGTGGCGTCGACTGTGGATCGGGCGCCGTACCGGGTGGCGTGCTCCAGCCGGTCGGGCACCGGATCGACGGCCACCACCCGGGCCCCGGAGAGCACGGCGAGCCGGGTGGCGAGCAGCCCGATGACGCCCTGCCCGAAGACGCCGACCCAGTCGCCGAGGTGCAGGTCGCCGGCGAGCACGGCGGTCAGCGCGATGGCGCCGGGGCGGGCGAAGACGGCGGCGAGCGGGTCCAGCCCGGGAGGGAGCGCACGGACCGCGTCGGCGGCGAGCACGGCCTCGGCCCGATGCCCCCAGATGCCCCAGACGAGCTGCCCCGGATGCCGGTCGGTGACCTCCGGTGCGACCTCGATGACCTCGCCGACCTCTTCGTAACCGAAGCCGATCAACGGGTAGGGCACCGGGGTCTGTCGGGGGACGAACATCCGGGCGGTGTCGTCCCAGTCCTTGCTGAGCCGGGGATTGCTGCCCCGGTAGAGGGTCAGCTCGGTGCCGGCGGAGATGCCCGAGTAGCAGGTGCGAACTCGGACCTGGCCGGGGCCGAGCGGATCCGGCGGGCAGGGCTCGAGACTGATGCGTCGAGGCCCGGCGAGAGAGACCACCCAGTTGCCCATGTGTCACATCCCGGTAGCACTGGGCTCCAGGATAGACACAAAATCGCAATATGTCTTGTTATTGATCAATCGAAGGTGTTGAATCCGGCATGTACCCTTCGAGAGGAGTGCCACCGATGTCAGCACCTCCGAGGCGGATACTCGCCACCACCCTGATCATGGCACTGACCACGTCCACCCTGCTGGCCTGCGGCGACGACGAACCGGACAGCAACAGCAAGAAGATCACCGTCTGGAGCCTGGAGGACGTGGCCGACCGGGTCACCGCCACCAAGGCGATCATCGCCGACTTCACCGCCAAGACCGGGATCCAGGTCGACCTCGTGACCGTCAACGAGGACCAGTTCCCCTCCCTGATCGCCGCCAACGCCGCCGCCGGCGACCTGCCCGACGTGGTCGGGTCGGTCTCCCTCGCCGGCATCCGTACGCTCGCTGGCAACGAGCTGCTGCACGCCTCGGCGAACGCGGAGGTCGTCGACAAGCTGGGCAAGCAGACGTTCTCCCCCCGGGCGCTGGAGCTCACCGCCGACGACGGCAAACAGCTCTCCGTGCCCAGCGACGGGTGGGGGCAGTTGCTCGTCTACCGCAAGGACCTGTTCGCCGCGGCCGGCCTGCCCACCCCCGACACGTACGAGCGGATCACCGCCGCCGCGGCGCGGCTGAACACCGGCGGCGTCGCCGGCATCACCGCGGCGACCGCCCCCAGCGACGTGTTCACCCAGCAGACCTTCGAGCACCTGGCGCTGGCCAACGGCTGCCAGCTCACCGACGACTCGGGGAAGGTGACCCTCGATTCACCCCAGTGCGTCGAGGCGTTCCGCTTCTACGGTGACCTGATCCGCACCAGCTCCGTGAAGGGCGCGCAGGACGTCGACACCACCCGGGCCACCTACTTCGCGGGCAAGGCGGCCATGGTGATCTGGTCGCCGTTCATCCTCGACGAGCTGGCCGGGCTGCGCGACGACGCCAAGCCGACCTGCCCCCAGTGCCAGGCCGACCCGGGGTTCCTCGCGAAGAACAGCGGGTTCGTCACCGCGATCAAGGGCCCGAACGGCACCGAGCCGGCCCAGTACGGCGAGATCAGCTCCTGGGCCGTGCTGGACGGCGCGGCGGCCGACCCCGCGAAGTCCTTCGTGGAGTACATGCTCGGTGACGGCTACCCGCGCTGGTTCGGCATGTCCCCGGAGGGCCGCTTCCCGGTGCGCAAGGGCACCCCCGCCGAGCCGGAGGCGTACCTGACCGCCTGGAACACCAGCCAGGCGGGCGTGAACGCGAAGAAGCCCCTCAGCGACGTGTACGGCGACGAGGTGCTGGCCACGCTGCGCCGCAGCCCGGACACCTTCGGGCGGTGGGGTCTCAGTCAGGGGCAGGGCAAGCTGGTCGGCGCCATGCTCGGCGAGTTGCCGGTGCCCAAGGTGCTGGGCGACCTCGTCTCCGGCAAGTCCGACGCGGCGGCCACCGCTAACCGCGCCAAGAGGGACGTCGACGCCATCAAGGCGGGCGTCAATTGACCACCACCGCGCCCGGCCCCGGCCGCTCCCCCACCCGGGAGCGGCCGGCGCCACCCCGGCGCCGAAAGTTGACCCTGCGCCGCCGCGAATCCCGGGCCGGGCTCGCGCTTGTCGCACCGACCCTGCTCGTCACCATCGCGGTCATCGGCATCCCGATCGTGTGGACCCTGGTGCTCGCGTTCCAGCGCGTCCGGCTCGCGACGCTGCGCAAGACCGGCCTGTTCGGCGAGTTCACCATGGACAACATCGACCGGGTGTTGCACACCCCGGGCTTCGCCGAGACGCTGTGGGTCACGCTGATCTACAGCATCGGCGGCACCGTCGGGTCGATCCTGCTCGGTCTGGTGGCCGCTCTGGTCGTCCGCCGGCCGTTCCGGGGCCGCACCCTGGTCCGGGCCTCCATGCTGCTGCCGTACGTGGCACCGGTGGTCGCGGTGACGTTCGTCTGGCAGGTGATGCTCGACCCGCAGCTCGGCATCGTCAACGCGTGGGGGCAACGCCTGCTCGGCTGGGACGCCCCGGTGCCGTTCCTCACCCAGGAGTCGACCGCGCTGGCCACGGTGATCGTCTTCGAGGCGTGGCGGTACTTCCCGTTCGCGTTCCTGTTCCTGCTGGCCCGGCTGCAGGCGGTGCCCGGCGAGTTGGAGGAGGCCGCCCGCGTCGACGGGGCCACCCCCACCCAGCGGTTCCGGCACATCCTGCTGCCGCAACTGCTGCCGGTGATCGCCCTGCTGGGTGTGCTGCGCTTCATCATGACGTTCAACAAGTTCGACGACGTCTACCTGCTCACCGGTGGTGCGGCCGGCACCGAGGTGGTCAGCGTCCGGGTGTACGAGTTCCTCACCGCGCGTACCGACATCGGGGCCGCCGCCGCGCAGGCGGTCGTGCTGGCCGTGGTGCTCATCGTGTTCGTGCTGATCTATCTGCGCTTCTTCGGACGGAGGGTGGGCTGATGGACCGGGACGTGGTCGAGACGGTGAGCCTGCGTTGGCTGCGCCGCCTGGTGATCGCCGTGTTCCTGGTGATCACCGTCTTCCCCTTCTACTACATGCTGGTGCTCTCGGTGCGCCCCATCGAGCGGCTGCTGCTCGACCCGGGCGCGCTGGTGGTCGGCTTCGGTGAGCTGACCGTTGCCACGTACGCCGAGGTTCTCAAGGCCACCGACGACGGCGGCCAGGGTTTCCTCACCTTCATCCGCAACAGCGGGCTGGTCGCCGTCGCGGCGACCGTGCTCACCCTGCTGGTCGCGATCCCCGGCGCGTACGCGGTGGCCCGGCTGCGGTTCTTCGGCCGGCGGCAGGTGGACTTCCTGTTCCTGGCGGTCTACCTGTTCCCGTCGATCGTCATCGCGATCCCGCTGTTCGTGGTCTTCACCCGGGCCGGGCTGCGCGGCTCGCTGTTCGGTCTGGTGCTGGTCTACATCTCGCAGACGTTGCCGGTGTCGGTCTACATGCTGAAGAACTACTTCGAGACGATCCCGGTCAGTCTGGAGGAGTCCGCGGCGATCGACGGCGCCGGTCGGCTCGGCATCATCCGCCGCGTCAGCCTGCCCCTGGCGATGCCGTCGATCATGGCGGTGGCGCTCTACGACTTCATGATCGCCTGGAACGAGTTCCTCTTCGC